>CALGJW010000017.1 GCA_937930025.1 uncultured Saprospiraceae bacterium
CGCCTCCATATGATTATACTTGGAACAAGGTCGATTCAGAAGTATCCGGTTTTGGAACAATGAATACGGACAGTTTATTGCTATCTGATTTGGATGACGGACTATATAACATTAGTTTGGTCAATTCAGATGGTCAAATCGCAAATGCCCAAAACGTGCTAGTTGAAAATAGACCAATAGAAATTTATGAGGTAACTGATATTCGATATGTCACGACTTTTGACGAAGTTAATTTGGGTTTTTTAGAAATGGAATTTAATATGGTAAATCCACCATACGTATATTTCTTTTATGAATCATGGAATAATAATTGGCAAGGGGAAACAAACGAACAAAGATTGAAATTTGATATTTCTTTTCCAGGTATTTATGATTTAAGAATTTACAATTGTTTTGAGGATAGAATAAATTTTCAATTTGAAATAGAGTCAGATTCAAACCCTTTGTCTGATTGTTCAGAAGCCATGGACATTTTAATTCTACAAGATGTTTCTAATTCAGTAGTGCCAGAAGAAATAGAGTTCTTTGAAGAATATTTTAAAACCTTTATCAATAGCATTAATTTGGGGTTGAATCCTAATGAATCTCAAGTAGCAATTATGCAATGGGCAAATGTGGACGAGCACGAATTGAGAACCCCATTTACAGGTAATCTTTCAGAATTCAGTTCGAACTTATTCAACTATATGCCAACAACTGGAACCTCATTAACCTCAGGCCTAACAGCAGGAATAAACTATTTAGAATCTGCCAGAGAAGGAGTTGAAAAGGTTGTTATTTTGTGCACGGATACAGATGAAACTGAATCTGAATTTCTCAGTTTGGCAGAATCATTCATAGCGGATGGAAACACTTTTATTACCATTGCCTTTGATGAAGCAGTTGAAAATCCTGAAGTTGTAAACATGCTAAATATTGAAGCTACTACCAGTGATTATGCAATTGTAGGCGATCCATTACCACAGACCAGCCTTTTCAATTCAATCGGCCATTTACTTAATTGCAATGTGACTTTTGGAGATACTATTTCAGTAAAATTTCAAAGAGATGCGGCCATATCTATTCTTAACTGTGATAAGATTAATGATGAAATGGTTTTAAACCTCGAAGTAAATTCAAACGATCAGTTATTGATTCAGGCAGGAATGCCCATAAGTATTTACAATGCCAATCCTCAAATACAAGGAGCAGATATACTTTTAAACACCGTAGTTCCATGCACTATTTTGCCATATGCCAGCGATCAATTTCAGGTCAGTTTGCCGATTGGCTCCAGTGGTGAAATATTTATTTCACTCAATGACTATGGTCAACAAACTCCTCCAATATCTTTTCCTCTGACAAACATTTTGGAGGCCAATTATGAAAACAACATTGCCCATTTGCTTTCCTGTGGCCCACCAATTAAATTGCCCTGCGAAGAAATTGAATCCTCCTTGAAAATTTATCCCAATCCCTTCATTTCAAAACTCAACTTTGAGCTCCCATTTTTTGAGCAGCCCATTCCCATTCATATTTTCAATGCCGCAGGCCAGATTATGTACAATGGTTATCTTCAAACCGACGCACTTAATTTTGAATTTTCTCAATTGAGAAGTGGCTTGTATATTATTGCCATTGGTGGGGATTGTGAAATTTTCAGGAAGGTGATAAAGGCAGGGTAGGGGGAATTTACACAGATCGACATCTCTGCCCCAAATTTTAAGTGCAAATGTCTTGGACTAAAAAAATCGAGCTCTAATAAGAGCAGCAAAGAGTATTCGGAATCTTAAGAACTTTATGTTATTTCATAAACGGCCTTAAATTTAAAATCCACTATATTTGACCGATAACCAAATGTTTTTCAATTTCTTGGGTTAGTATAGATTCTAATTGCTCATCAAAGTCAATTTGTTCAGCAATTTGGGCTAAATTAGAATAATTGAACGCAAATTTGGATTGAACTTTTTCCAAGACAGGTAAACCTATTTCTAAAGGTATATGCAGTTCTGAATAAATTCGTTGACTTAAAGAAAAGGATAGTTTGGGATTAGAAAGAAATCTTGGATCATGATGAAAGTCATGAATAGATTTCATCAAACTTCTTGGAAAAATTTTATGATATAAAAGTAGATGTTCCAGATCAGATAACAACATTGCCCATTTGCTTTCCTGTGGCCCAAGTTGAATGTAAAAACCCTATGAACTTGGTTTGGGCATGCATGGCGCAAATTTGTAATACTCCATGTTCAGTTGAGAACGATTGCACAGAAGTAAGAATTCTTAAACTTTGTTTATTTATTTTTTCTAATAACTCAATATCCATAGCTAGGGGCATTTACAAATATAAAACCGACCACGATTCCGACCACGAAAAAAGAAAAGCCCCTGCAAATCGTTGATTTACAGGGGCTCATTTATAAAACTAGAGGTCGGAACCAGATTCGAACTGGTGTAGATGGTTTTGCAGACCACTGCCTAGCCACTCGGCCATCCGACCTTATTTTAATTGTTTATCGTCCCAATTTCTTTGGGGCACAAATTTAATGCTTTTTTTGTATCCTCAAACTTATAGTCAAAACTTTTTTTCAATTTCTACAAAACTTCTTTTTACTTGCCCACCCAGCGGCGGATTGAACTTCGAAATTCTGACTTTTATACTACTTATACCCTTTATCTTGGAAGAAAGTTCACATAAAATCCTTTCTCCCACATTTTCAATGAGTTTGGAATTAATTTTCATTTCATTTGAGCAAATTTCATAGATTTCCTCATAATTCACCGTTCCCTCCAATTCATCACTCTTTTGTCCTTCATGCAAGGAGGATTCTACATAAACATCCACCATATATTCTCCTCCTAGAAGGTTTTCTTCGGAATAATAGCCGTGATAGGCATAGAATCGCATTCCTTCCAGTGCAATTAAAGGCATTTTCTGTAAATTTGCGGTTAAGGAGAATTGAAAAATATTATCGACATTTATACTGCGATAATATTCAAATGCTCCTAAAACTAATTTCCCTATTAAACGTTAGTAGGTTGAGAAGTTTTTTAATGAAATAAAGACCCTTCAAAGGTCATATATTTCATCAAATAAATAACATTTAAAAGAAAAAACTAAAATTGGATTGCTTGAATTGACACTTTTTTATCAGAAAGTCTAAAATCTAGTATCTAACATCTAAAATCTAAGAAAGAATGGCCAATCAAAATGGAATTGCAACAGAAGAGTTTGTTCGCGCTGCAGGACAAGACAATTATACTTACCACGATTATTACGCAATCGATGATTTATTGACGGAGGAGCATAAGATCATCCGTGAAGCGGCCAGAGACTGGGTAAAAAAGGAAGTCAGTCCAATTATCGAGGACTGTGCGCAAAAAGCCCAATTTCCGCACCACATATTGAAAGGTTTGGGTGAAATCGGTGCTTTCGGCCCAAGCATACCAGCGAAGTATGGTGGAGGTGGAATGGACGATATTTCATACGGAATCATTATGCAGGAATTGGAAAGAGGCGATTCTGGAATCCGTTCAACAGCTTCGGTTCAAGGTTCTTTGGTTATGTATCCAATTTACCGATTCGCATCAGAAGCGCAAAAAATGAAATTCTTGCCAAAATTGGCAACCGGAGAATTGATGGGTTGTTTCGGTTTAACTGAACCCAATCATGGATCCAATCCTGGTGGCATGACCACCAATATTGTCGATAAAGGCGATCATGTTGTATTGAATGGATCCAAAATGTGGATATCCAATGCACCTTTCGCAGACATTGCGGTTGTTTGGGCTAAGAACGAAGAAGGCGCCATTAGAGGATTGGTGGTCGAAAGAGGAATGGAAGGTTTCTCAACACCAACCATGCACGGAAAATGGTCTCTAAGAGCTTCTGCGACTGGCGAATTGGTTTTTGAAGATGTGAAAGTACCAAAAGAAAATATTTTTCCTGAAATATCAGGACTTCGAGGACCACTGACTTGTTTGTCGTCTGCTCGTTACGGCATCGCTTGGGGAGCAATAGGCGCTGCTTTGGATTGCTACGATTCAGCTTTACGCTACTCGCAAGAAAGAATCCAGTTTGACAAACCAATCGGACAATTCCAATTGACTCAGAAAAAATTGGCTGAAATGATCACCGAAATCACCAAGGCTCAATTATTGGCTTGGAGACTGGGCGTTTTAAAAGCGGAAGGCAAAGCAACTCCTGCTCAAATCTCAATGGCCAAAAGAAACAATGTGGACATGGCTCTAAAAATAGCCAGAGAAGCCAGACAAATTCATGGTGGTATGGGCATCTCAGGAGAATACCCAATCATGCGACACATGATGAACCTGGAGTCTGTCATTACTTATGAAGGAACGCACGATATTCACCTGTTAATCACAGGAATGGATGTTACGGGCTTTAATGCCTTCAAATAGGTTTTCGGCATTCGGTATTCGCTGTTCGGTTTCGATCGGTTTGTAAACATAAAGCCATAAATTTAATTTTCTAACAGTCAAAATTAATCGAAGATTAATGAAGACATACCAATAACTATGGCGCAGCCGGGACGGTCCGACGATTCGGTACCAATAGTGCAGGCGAAGCCGAAACGTACCAAAAGCCCGAAGGGCGTACTATTTCCTATGAAGTGGAAAACAAAAACCAGCAAATACATCTTCAAAGAT
>CALGJW010000018.1 GCA_937930025.1 uncultured Saprospiraceae bacterium
CTTTCAGTATGATATTATAAAACCCGGCAAAAGCGCCTGAGTGACCTACATTTCCTTCTAATTCATCTTTATATATACAAAAACCAAGTCCATAGCCCATTGTTAAGCCACCCATCTTAAAGTCTAGTATTTCTCCATTTATTGATTCAGAAGAGCTGAATGCACCATTTATTGTTTCTTGAGTTAATAATTTATTTGACGACAGTGCTTGACTCCATTTGAATAAATCTTCTGTTGTTGAATATATTCCTGCACTACCATAAGTAACTAAGTCATAATCGGACTTTTTGCCAAACCCATTATACCCTATTGCAATGTCTTTATTTTTACGGCTTTTAATATCAAAAACAAACGAAGTTGACATGCCCAATGGAAGAAATATTTCACTTTCCATAAACTGCCTAAAAGATTGGCTTGAAACTTTTTCTATAATCATTGCCAATAATATGTAGGCAGAATTACTGTATTTAATTTGTGTTCCTGTTTCATAATCCAATGAATCTGTCTTCATCAAAATACCTAATAGTGCTTCATTTTTCAAGCGATCACCAGCTTTAAAATGCCCTCTTGCCAATCCTGAGGTATGTTGCAATAGTTCTTTTACCGTTATCTGTTGCAGAAAATCCGGTAACTCAGGAAAGAATATTTTAATCTCATCTGAATATTTCAATTTGCCCTGCTCTTTTAGAAGCATAATTCCAGTTGCGACAAAAGATTTCGTAATAGAAGCTAAGCTAAAAGCCGTAACCTTTTTTAATGGAATACTATCGTTAATTTCTGCATATCCAAAAGATCTATGATAGACAATTTTCCCTTCTTCAGCAATTAGAACATTACCATTAAATAATCCATTTACATGATAATAGGAGAATAAATTATCTAGTTCAAGGAGCTTGTCTTGCGAAAATCCCACTATTGGCATCAATAGCACTAGAGATAAAAGTATTCTTATCAAAACATTCTGATGAATCATTTTTCTTTTTTAATTGGCTACAACGAATGATTATATCCAGCGTCTCTATGAGGTACGAATAGATATGCTGTGATCATATATTGTTAGGCACAGGCTTTTTTCTTTTTTATTAATTGTTTGCCGCTTCTCTTATGCATTCGATTACTTTTACTGGTTTGCAGAAATTTAATCCCGCACCCCAACTTGAATTAAATTCGATTATAAACCAATCATCTTTTTCATTGAATCCAACGTCTAAAACGAATGTTTTTGGTAAGTTCAATTCGCTATTTGCCAAAAAATCTTCAATAAAGTGTTTTGGATTTTCGATATTCCCTTCTCCTTCATAAAACGCTATATCTTTGATTTCTCTATTTAGAATAAAGGAACGGACTTCTTTATTAACTTCAATTTCATCTGAACAAATTAAAAATTCGTTTTCTTCAATTCCATCTATTATTGATTTTAATTCTTTAGCTGATTTAAATATTTCAGCTTTGAATAATTTGGGAGTTACTGGCTTTATAAATTTTGGATATTCGATTTTCTCAATTTGAGATATTGGTTTTATTTCGATTTGCCTCTTTAGATATTTATCTGGAAGTTCAGCAATCCATTCATCTTTTACTATTTCCATTTCTATTTCCAAAATTTGCGCAAGGACTAAACAAAAACTGTCATATCCATAAATTGAAACTCTTTTGTTTCCAGTTTCTGGTTTTATCCAAAATTTCCCAATTCGCTTTACCTCTCCACCAGCATTTTTCCAAATTTTGGCTAACGCATCTCTTTCTGTATCTGCTTTATCAGGAATTAGTAAAATTTCGTTTTCCATTGCGATTGATTTTTTTCTTTATGTCAAGTAGGTAAAGGGAGTTTCACCCTAAACCTCTCACAGAACCGTACGTTATAGTCTCCCATCATACGGCTCTTGTTATACAAAGGTCAAGAGTTCATAAAGCCATATTTCCAATGTACAAATAGTTCAGGGTTTACTAACTTATATCCTCGCAACCATTTGCACGCCTTTATATATGACTTGTTTAGTCTCTTATACCGATTCCTTACCCAATTGGTCAGTCTTGCATTGAATAATTCAAATATACGATTTAGCTTCCATCTTCTAAACTTCCCAAAGTAATTAAGCCAGCCTCGTAACTTTGAATTAAAATAGTCTGCTATTTCTTCAATACTCTGAGCTGTCCATTTCTGAAAGTTAGTTGACCTTAGTTCTTTCGCTATCTTCTTCTGACTTCCCTTACTGATAGCACAATCAAAACCAAGAAACAGCTTTCCTGATTTTGTTGCACTTGTTCGTGGCTGGAATCCATATCCAAGAAAATCGAAACTTACTTGGCGATGCTCACTACGTCTCCTACCATTCTTACAAAATACAATCTTTGTCTTCTTTTCATGAAGCTCCAATTGACAATTCTTTAATCGACTCTTGATAGAGACTAATACTCGTTCAGCTTCTGACTTTGATGCACAGTGTACAATCACGTCATCCGCATACCTAACGAATTTTATGCCTGGATGGGTCTTATCCATCCATTTATCAAGAGCATAATGTAAAAATAGATTTGACAACAATGGACTTATTACCCCACCTTGTGGTGTTCCCTCCCCTTCTTTCTTTACTTCAATCCCATCAACTTGCTTTGGACAATTCAGCCATCTGTTTACGTACTGTTTGACCCAATCTTCCTCGACATGTTTCTCCAGGGCTTTGTTAAGTAAATCGTGTGAAACTCGATCAAAGAAGCTTTTAATATCCATATCCAATACCCACGCTTTCTGTCGTACGTTTTGACGTACTTCTTCTAACGCTTGATGAGCATTTCGTTTTGGTCGGTAGCCATGCGATGAATTATGAAACACCTTCTCCAATCTTGGCTCTAAGTAATCTTTGACTACTTGTTGCGCTATGCGATCTTCGATTGTTGGTATTCCTAACTTTCGCTTACTTCCGTCCTTCTTTGGAATTTCTACTTCCAGTACCGCTTGTGGGTAATA
>CALGJW010000019.1 GCA_937930025.1 uncultured Saprospiraceae bacterium
CAGGTTCAGCAAAAGCCTATAACGCCGACTTCTATGCGGCTCGAATTTGGTTTGAGCACATAATGGTTAGTGGAAAAACAGGCTAAGTCCTCCATGTTTCAAAGCTACAAATTTTTGCTGAAATCAAAATATGGTTACACCTTACTCTAAATGGGTTTATTACACTAACACCCTATGCTCCTCTCGAGTCTCTTCTTTTATGATCACCTTTTCCAATTCAGACGAAAGTTTCACCCCCTGCATCTCCAAACTCCGAACCCGATACAAATAAGCCGCTCCCTCCATAATCTGCACGGCCACATCAGCCACCTTCCTGTTTTCATAAGATTCTAAATAGCTTCCTTTTACCCAGTCATTAAATGCACCCATGGATGGTCCACACCATATCTGATAATCCAACACCCTGTCTGGCGTTCCAGCGTTCGCCCAATTTGAAGACAGCCCTAAGTACCATCTAAAAATTAAAGCCATTTTTCGGCGTGGATTATTTTTAGCGCGCTCGATTTGTTCTGGATCTCTTTCTTCGAAAAATTCAATACAGGATTGCCAAATTTCTTCCAAGGGTTTTCTAAAAACTTTTTCTTCCAGGTTTTTTCGATCAGCGGCTGGGAGCTCATCGATGGATTCATAGGTCTTGTAGTAATGATATAATTTTTTGGCTCTGGGACCAAAAAGTGTTCCTCGTTTTAGGACTTGTAGGTCTACGCCCATTTCAAACATGTCGGAAGCTGGAGCGCCCATCACATCTGTTGATTCTACTACTTGCAATAACTTTCTGACGTGCTCGGAGGTACCTGCCTCTACACAGGCTTGATTTACAGATCCTGTCACCACATAGGCGGCGCCCATCATGAAGGCGGCTAACGCGGAGGAGGGTGTGGAGATGCCTCCTGCTGCTCCTATTCTTATTTTAGTAGAAAAATTGTGTTGTTTTTGCAGCTCATCTCTCAACTGAATGATGATCGGCAATAAAGCCACCAAGGGGCGATTGTCAGTGTGACCGCCAGAATCTGCTTCGACAGTGATATCATCCGCCATAGGAACCTGCTTGGCAAGTTCCGCTTGTTCCGCCGTAATCTTTCCTTTGGCTAATAAAGATTGTATAAACTCCTCTGGTGCTGCTTTCATAAATGGAATCGCCACTTCCTTTCTGGAAATCTTTGCAATCACTTTATTTGCAATCACAATATTATTGGACGCATCCCGACTCAATCCTGCTACTCTATAATAAACGATATTTTCTGTCAAGGCCAAAAATGCGGAAGCTTCGACGACCTTCACGCCTTTGTCTAAAAACAAATCCACAGCCGCTGCTTCCAATGCCTGTTCGGAAGGGGAATGAATTAAATTCACCGCGTAAGTTTGATGGGGTAAGTTGGCTTGTATTTTATCGATGGAAGCATTGATCTTTTCGGGTACCTGACCAGCTGCTCCATAAGACGCCAATAGGTTTGCTTTTCCAATGGCAATCACCAAATCTGCAGAAGCAATTCCGTTAGCCATTGCGCCAGTTTTATATGCATACTTTAATTTGTAATCGGAACGAAAAGTTGGATCACCTAACTGCGCAGCAGACATCGGATTAGCCATAGCTAAAACTTGTAACCCTCTTCCCTCTGACACTAGCGCTCCTGTATTGCTCACACCTACCCGTCCATTAAAATCCTTCATGACGTAACAGGGCTTATCTGTTTCCAGTAATTTCTGTCTTATCCCTTCCACATCAAAAACGATGTCCCGAGGAGAACCTTTCCAGAATAATTGTTGTGGTGTTCCACTAAAATTTATACTCATGATTACGTTTTTTAATATTTTTTTTGACCACTTTTAAATTCAGCGTTCAAACGCAATGCATTGCGTTTCTGCATTTATTCGTGATTCAACTTCGTGTTTATTCATGCAACCTGCCTTCCTGACGGTATAGTCAGGCAGGTTCGTGGCTACCATTCAAAACATTTTCGTTTCACCATTCATTCGTCATTGCGTAGCAGACAAATGAACTTATTGCCCCGAAGAGAATTGAATTACATTGATTCCTCAATTCCCAAAGCAATATCCGTCACTTGATAAATTCTCATCTCCCCATTCCACAAAAATGCACTCGCCAATATCACTAATTGCTCCCCTCGTTTTTCTATAGACTTAATATGCACTTCCAAATGCATCTCTTTCACAGGAAGTAATATTTGACCACGATATTTCCACACTACCTTATGATTCGGAACTTGCACAAATTTCGGAGAAGTAAAGGATGCGCCTAAGTCTTGCTGCAAAGCAAAAACCTGCATGGCTTGCAAAATCGATTCCACGCCAAGTGAACCCGGCATAACTGGATCTTGGTAGAAATGACAAGTGAAAAACCAGTCATAAGTTTTTACAAATTTCGTGGCATGGATATATCCTTTGCCAAATTCCCCTTGGTCTTTTGCCACTTTCACTTCATGCAACATATTCAATTGATCTGTTGCTAATCGGTAATGCGGTTTGTTTTCCGGGGCTTTGAACAACTTCATTTTTCCGTAAAGCGAATCCAACTTGATTTGCATGTAATCGGATCGTTGTAATCCTTCGGTTTTATACCAAGCCGGAATTTCTTTTCCTTTGTCTAATCCTGCTTGTGCTGCCAATGCCTCTGCGGTGAAAAACCCGAAGGAAGAATTTCCTTTGTAAAAAAGATGGCCGCCGATGGATAACTCAAATGTATATCGCTGCAAGATTGTTCCGCCATGTGCAATGGAAGAAACCAGCACTGATTTATTGGTAATAGTTTTTCCTCTAAAGTCCGTTCCGGTTGGCAAGTCAAATGTTTGTCCGTCGCCATCAAGATTTCTGAGGTACAAATCCTTTTCTGGAAATTGCAAGGTGCTCCCTAAATAGGCGCCTAATAATCCACAAGGCTGCAATGCGATCTCCATCAACATGGAATACGGCATAGTTACATTGGAGTTCTGTAGATAGTACCAGGCTTTTTCTGGCACATCGTATTCTGCAATGATAGGAACGTCTTTTGAGAAATCACCCTTAGTCCCATCTACTGATAAAATTCTGGATATCAATTGCAAATCAGAATTCGGTTGTCGCGACATTTTACGGCCATTGTACACCGCGAAATCAGGACCAAAACATTCCGTCATGTTACCGAGTGCAAAAGTGGTGATGTCTTTTTCATTCATCAAAGCACCGTTAGAACGCGGAGATATTTTTACGCCTTCCGTTGGATCTAAGTATTTGGGATTATCCTTCTCCCGTAATTGTAAGCCTAAGTTTTCAAAATGGACAGTGATCACTCCGTCAGAAATAATTTCTAAATCTCCAATCACATATGGATCAGGGAAAAGACCGATTTCTTTAATTTCTAGCTTGTAGATGAGTTTGGTATCCGCTGTAGGAGTTACTTGTTTTCTACAACGTACTTTTTGTCCTAATCCAAATATGGGTTGAAAGCGAGCGTCCTTCGTCATGCGTTGTAAGCCTAACATCATCATGAAAAAGCGGAGTAAGTTTCCACCGCCTTCTGCTTGTAGGGACCCTGCTAAAACTTCGTCATCTCTGAAGTGGCAAGGAAAGTACCAATCCTCTGGTTTCAGATCTTTCTCTGCAACGATGTATCCCAAGCCATAAGCACCTCCGGTCAAATCCACTGAAGTGATCCGATCTAACATCAATATTTTCTCCGGCGGGATTCTTAATGAAGGGTTTCTCCCATTCGGAAAATAACTGATGTCATCAAAACATTTTTCTATATCTCCGTCAATTAAGTATTGTAAATCTTGTTTTGAAAAGGAAGTCTTTTTTGTATTTAGTAAGGGAGTAAAATATTTTCGCTCCGCATTTTTTCTAGCCTCAATTTCACTATTGGCATAAACCACTCCGGCACCATCTACCAATTGATCATCGGCAAAAAATCCGGCACATCCGCCATCCATTTTCAAGACCAAACGATCTTCCACATAGCATAGATAGCTAAAGAAAAACAGCAGATTGTCTCCGTTGCTTACAAATGAATTGATCGAAATATCATAGCGCAAGGTCTGTCCTTCATACGGAAGATCGTCCATGAATGTCAGCGTACAATCCAAGAGTCGGTAGACTAAATTGCCCTTATTTTTCAAATCAATTCCCAAATAAGAAATGAGCAGCAAATCACATTGGCCAGACTCCACACAAACCGCGGAAGGAATTTGCTTATCGGTGGTGTACCAAGCATCGTACGGGATATCATATTCCGTAGTCATGGTCGACGGCTTATACTCCCCTAGTTTCGCATTCATTTTCGTTACTCGACTTACAAGCAAATAAGGATACATGGGCAACATCACTCGACGGCGATAAGTATCTATGATTGCATAGTCCGGACCAAAAACATTGGCAATTTTTCCAGTAGCAAATTCTTCTAAATCTTCTTGAGAAAAGACGATTTCCTTTCCTTCGAATTGTTCACCAGCTTCAAAGTTTTGCAACAGCAATCCATTCTCTCCAACAGCGTTTTTTGTATTCACTTTGGTGACATCATTTTTTATCGTAGAGGTATCCATAATAGAATTTCTTTTTTCGACTTTGTTTAAAATAGTTGGTTTGTTTGGACTAATACTAACCTCCGATTGAACAGATTCCGCAGATGCGCTAAAACCATAAGCATCACTTGTTGCCAACGCCAATTCTCTTTTAGGCACAACCCTTTTCTTTTCAATCGCCCTTACTTTACTAAAACGTTTGACAACATTTTCGTCCTCGAATAATTGATCCAATGGTGTTCCACCTGGAATTATTTTCTTCATGAACTGCCGTTTCTTTGTAGATGCTGCAGCCTTAGAAAACAGCAAAGTCAGGTCGAGTTCTACACCATGACTAGTCAGTTGGGCCAAAAGATTCACTAGATTATTAGCGTCTGTTTTTCCTTTTTGATCCATGGCAACTGCATGATGCGCTTTGCCTTTTAGGTTATTTTGAATCCAATTGGTACAAGTTGCATTGGCGCCAACTTCAATAAAGATACGAGCTCCTGCCTCATAAACCGTTTGAATAGTTTTAGGAAAATTGACTTGCTGCGCACAAACTGCCACTGAGTTTTCTGCAATTTCCTGACTTTCTAAATTTATTTTTTCCTGAGTTATACTGGAGTAAAAATCAATGGCTGGTCGCTCAGCGATTTCAAAATGGTGCATATCAAGCAAACCCACATTTTCCTTTTTACAAAAATCATGATGAATCACATTTTGAAAAGGAATCGCAATAGCGTGGCAGTTTAATTCCTTTGCTATTTGATTACAACTATTTTTATCTCCAGAAATAATAACTTCTTCATTTGTATTAATGAAAGTCAAAAACACTTTTTCTTTTCCAACAATCAAGGCTTCCACTTTTTGCCTTGGCGCTAATAGCACTAAACTTATCCATTGTTCTTTTGCCTCAGCACTACTCACTCCCCAATGTTCCGCTAATAATTCTAAGTCCCCAGCAAATCTATTTTTAAAAATATTAGACTTTCTAAATTTGGCCGCGCCACTCGGATGCCACACTCCTAAGGAGTACCACATGCTACTGCATTCGCCCATGCTGTATCCAAATGCGATATCGGGTTTCAAGCAAAAATGATCGCGTAAAATTTCAGTGAAAATGGCCGAGTAAAAAACACCTGCCGACATCATGGCAATGGAATTCGTATAAATATTTGGCGCCGCTTCGTCTGCATTTTTCAATTTCGGAAATAAATAATCTCCGTTAATAAATTGATCGAGGTCCCCCACTCGCTTTTCGTATCGCGTCATTAAGTCAGGAAAAAGTTGAAAGCTATCTTTTCCCAAACCGGAATAAGCCGTTGCTGAACCGGGATAGACAAAAGCCACTTTCCCTT
>CALGJW010000020.1 GCA_937930025.1 uncultured Saprospiraceae bacterium
GACGATGATCTTTGCCCTGGGTTTGATGACAACATCGATATAAACAATAATGGAATCCCGGATGATTGCGAACCTTGTCCAGATGATGATGGCGATGGCGTTTGTAATGAAGATGATCTTTGCCCCGGGTTTGATGACAACATCGATCTAAACAACAATGGAATCCCCGATGGCTGCGACCAACCTTGTCCAGATGATGACAACGACGGCGTTTGTAACGAAGATGATCTTTGTCCTGGGTTTGATGACAACATCGATCTAAATAATAACGGAATTCCGGATGACTGCGAACCTTGCACAGATGACGACAACGATGGTGTTTGCGAAATCGATGATTGTGACGACAATGATCCAGACCTTCCTGCTGTCGCTGGAAGTCCCTGTGATGATGGAAATTCTGATACCAGTAATGATGTGTATCTAGTAGATGGGTGTACTTGTGAGGGAGTGGTCAATCCAAGTCAGGAATATTGTGAAAACGAAGGGGACTTTCCATGGCATGAATGGATTGCGGGTGTTCAACTAAATGAAATTGACAATACCAGCTCTAAGAAACCCTATACTGATTTCACAGATATTGAAACCAGTCTTGAGATTGGTGAGACCTATGACATTACTTTAACCACAGAATACAGCTGGGAAACCTTTGATGAGTACTTCCGGGTTTGGATAGACTACAATTCTGATAATAATTTCACGGCCGATGAAATAGCATTCAGCGATATTGTCATTACTCCGCCAAACGGAACAGAATTCGCAAGTGTGACTGGCTCCTTAACTGTTCCAGATAATTTGGCTGCTGGTGTGTCAACAAGAATGCGAATAGCTATGCAAAGAGGATCTTATCCTGAGCCCTGTGAATTAATTCCTTTTGGAGAGGTAGAAGATTACACAGTTGTTTTTGATGCAAATGGTAATCTTGATCGAATAGCTCCAGCGGAACAAATATCTGTATGGCCAGTACCGGCGAGAGACATTGTGTATATTGAAATTCCGCAGGAAGTAAATGTGAATGCAATCCGAGTGCTGTATGGCCAAGGAAAAGAAAAAATGACCATCAAATCTATTCCAAATGGTGGAGAAGTTCTATCCATCGATGTGATAAACTGGGTTGATGGATTGTATTTTATCCAAATGGAAATTGAAAATAACAAGTGGCGTTATGCCAAAATATTTGTTGGCGGTAATTACTAGTCAATTGATATAGTGTAACAAAAGGGGAATCAACACAAGTTGATTCCCCTTTTATATTTAATAATCCTAAGCTTAATTTCCGTATTTGGGGTGCTAACGCGCCCTCAATATTCGTAATACTGGAAAAAATAAAATCAATAGCATAAACTTTGTTCCAACATATATCCATGGAAGCGTGTAGAAAAAAACATCTAAGAATATACCTTTACCGACAGCAGAATTGTTTTGTATTTTCAAAAGAGGAGCTGGTAGTCCAAGCACTGTTAATTCAAAAAGACAAAGGAACAAATAGCAAAAAGAAAGAACAAAAATGTTCTTTACCTTGGTAAGGTCGCTCATTTTTAAGGCTACTAAAAAGAAAATAAAAATACTAAGGTTGAGAATAGCTCGAGGGCTAATTATAAACAACATCAAAAAATATACTATCACTAATCCATGAAATAATGGAATCGCCCAAAGTGATTTTTTAGCATCTTGAAATTTGTAATTCCAAATTTGATTCGAGTAGGATTTCATCTTATCGCTTTCATTTAAGTTACCCATTGTTATCTAATTAGATCAATAAGCTCGATTAGACTGGGCAAATTCTCGACAATTTCAAATCTGAGCTTAAACAATATTTTCAAAAGATTTGGAGTTTATATCAAAAGCAATTAACTTTGCATCTCAAAGTACTTTAAAATGGTTATGAAATCAAGACCAGAAGATCCCCGGCAGACCTTACAAGACATTAGAAACCTAATGGAACGGTCCTCTAGATTTATCTCTCTTTCAGGTTTATCGGGCATTTCCGCAGGAATATTTGCCTTGATGGGGGCGGCAATGATTTATTTGTATTGCGGATTGACACCCTTTGTACATAAGTACATTTACTATCAGGCGGCAATAGATCAACCAAAATGGGGTTTTACTTTTTACTCATTTTTACTGCTTGTTGGCACTGTAACATTAATCGGAGCCTTTCTTTCTGCTTGGCTATTCACCTCGCGCAAAGCCAAGAAAGAGGGACAGGCCATTTGGGATAAACCCACGCGGCTCACTTTGATGAATCTTGCTATTCCATTAGTGACAGGAGGTATATTCTGCCTTGGGTTGATGCAGTATGGTAATATCGGATTTGTGGCACCGGCGACTTTGATATTCTATGGTTTAGCACTAGTGAACGCCAGTCATTTTACTTTAAGGGATGTTCGATGGTTAGGATTGTCCGAAATTATTTTAGGTCTAATTGCCATATTTAATGTTGGATTTGGTCTGGAATTTTGGGCCTTAGGTTTTGGAGTATTACATATTGTTTACGGAACAATGATGTATCATAAATACGAGCGGTAGTGAAGAATATCATCGCTAATTTGAATAAGAGTTTTGACAACAAGGTCCGCTTAGGAATAATGTCTTTGTTGATGGTCGAGGAATGGGTGGAATTCAAGCGATTAAGAGAAATGCTGGACCTCACCGATGGTAGATTAGCATCTCATGTAAAAGTGTTAGAGGAGGAAAAATTTTTAATATTAAAAAAGGAGTTTGTTGGTAAAAAACCAAAGACATCCTACCAAGCAACCAGTTTAGGAAAAAAAGCTTTTCAAGATCATTTGTTAGCCTTGGAAGCTTTAATTAAACGGATGGATTAATGGGCATTTAAAGAAATAAGCTATTTTTTTTGCAATAATACTTTGCATTTCAAAGTACTTTAATAGCAATCAAAGATACTGCTGCTTGCAGCGAAAGAATCGGGAATGGAAGCCCGAATATGGTAAGTTGATCCGATCTCTTTCATTTGGAAGGGGTCGGATTTTTTAAAACTCATTTGAATTATGAAATACTTAAGTAAACAGAGTTGGATCTTTTTGGGTCTATCCACCTTAGGGCTTTTAACACTTATATTACGATGGTCTATCCAAGGGAATATTGGAACCTATTTTTCATCCATAGATCAACTTCGAGAAATAAAAAGTACCGGCACTTTTGCCTTCCTACTTTGGAATCTATTCCTAGCTTGGATACCTTATATTTTAGCCCTGTTGTTTCAAAGATGGATAGCTAAAGGGAAATCCTTATGGCTTACTGGCCCTTTGTTTTTTGCCTGGTTGGTTTTTTTACCAAACGCACCCTATATCATCACGGACTTTTTACACTTAAGGTGGCGACACCCTATACCCCATTGGTTTGATTTAATGACTCTTTTCATATTTGCCTACGTGGGTTTAAAGCTCGGTTTATCGGCCGTAAGATTAATACATCGAAGTGTAGCTGCCGTGTATTCCAAAAAATTAGCTTGGTTAATCAGTATATGCAGCCTTATGCTTTGTGGCCATGGTGTTTACTTGGGTCGAGTTCTTCGATACAATACTTGGGACTTATTGTACCAACCCATGGAAATATTGAGAGATTTTCTTCATGGCGCTATTTATCCCTTGCAAAATCCAGGAGCTAGTATGGCTTGGATTATGGGAGTTTTCCTTGTATTGATATACCTTCTAAACGAATTTCAGGACTCGAAAAGCAAAATAGATACCATGACTTTGCAATAAGGTTTTAAAAGTTGTCAGACTTCTTTATCTTTTCAGAAAAAGGAATGAAAGAAGCTTCAAAAGGATTTGATGAAAAGGAAGAACCTATTCAATGGGTTACGCTAAGAACTTTTCAAATTGAGGCTGAGGCGGCACTTTTAGCTGCCCAGTTAGAATCCTCAGGTATTCCTACTTTTTTAGCAGATAGCTTTACCGCCAGTGCCTTTCCTATGGGAGAAGGAGGTTTCAGACTACAGGTTCCAAAAATCTCCTTTTCTCATGCGCAGGCGATCCAATTTGAATTTGAAAAATCCTTCAAAGAAAATGTAGAAACCAATTTCAGAGAAGCGACCCAAGAGGATATTGCGTATCAAAAAGAGTTAAATAAAGGAAATAATCAAAATTATTCTTGGGTATGGACGCTCCTTTTTATTGGAATTGCGCTTCTATTGTTACGTGTTATAGGTCGATCGCTGGGCATTTTACCAGATTGGTTAGATCCGTTTTAAACATTTTATTTTCAATAAAAAATGTCCACCCAGGAACCCGAAGGTATGAGTGGACTGCCCTATAGAAAATAACAACAAAACATAAAGTGTTCAGAGAACTTCTCCATGATTTGACTAATTGTCGAAATTACAACTTTGGTGATTTAAGACCAAATTATACTCCCTTTATTGCCAAAATGAATGTTAGTACAGGCATCAAAAGATTAACATTTGCTCAATTTTGCAGGATGTTTTGTCTGAATATTACGCTGTTTCATACTTAACTCATATATTACTGATCCGCAACAAATAAACACTTCTCAATTATTACCCTGAGTGATAATTTTATCTCGACAACAGTGAAATCTAACGTCGTGATTTTATATTTTTTAATCAACCAAAGCTAAGGTACAACCCCAGTAACCTAACGCACTTAATACAACTTCATTCTACAAAAGAATGGTAATAGTGTATTGTGGAAAACTAACTTTTCTGCTAAAAAGGCAAACTTGGGCAGGATGATTGAATCGTATTAATGAAGATACCTACTAATAATCTTTTCGCATTAGTGGAAGCTATGAGCGCTTCTGAGAAACGTTATTTCAAACGGCATTATGCTTCTGAAAAGAACCTCACCACAGATCTATTTGACTATGTCAATAGTCAAACAGGATACAATGAAGAGCAAGTAAAACTTCATTTCAAAGACTCCAAACTTTCCAAGAATCTAAAGGTTTACAAGGTTCAGTTAAGTGATCTATTGTTGAAAAGTTTGGTCTCTTATTATTCTAAAAAATCCATCAAAAGTAAAATTAGACAAGGGTTAGAAGAGATCGATATTTTACTTCAAAAACAACTCTATTCCGTAGCATTAAGCAAATGCAAAAAGATTAAAGAACTTGCTATTGTCAAAGAAGAAAAGGAATACCTTATTCCTATTCTGGAATGTGAAATCAAATTAAATAATTTCTTTAGTGGCAAATCTGAGTTAAATATTAAGCAGAATGTTCAAATGGTTTTGGACTGTAGTCATGAATTGATCGATTTGTATCAGTTGAAAGACCTCAATTATGAACTTTCTGCTCAAAACAACAAGGAAAGAGATGCCAGCGCATCAATCAGAACTAAAGAAGAAGCAGCGCAACTATTAAAAACAAAATTACATATTTCCGACCCAGAAAAGGAATCTTTGCATATCCAATTTTATAAAAATAGTTCTCGTGCAATTCTATACAAACTAATTTTTAGTGATGCAGAAAATGAACTTAAATGTAAGGAGGCGAATATAAAATTATTCGAAAATAAAAGTCACCTGGCTGAAAACAATGCTTCTATATATTTTGCCGCACTCTATAATTACCTGGTTACTTGTCGGAGTCAAAATAAAATAGCGGAATTAGAACAAGGTTTATTAAAAATCTCAAAACTAGTTGCGGATACTCCCTCTTTGGGAAGAAATGCACTGTACATTTACTATTTAGAAATAAAACATCTCTACGAAAACAATCGCTTCGAAGAAATCAAAAATCGCATTGAACCTGATGTTATAAAACATGTCAGTAAATACAAGCAAGAGAATGAACATCTCACTGTCCTGACCTTTATATATTTTTCAATAAATAATTTAGTGCTGCAAGATTATCACCAGGTGCACTTTTACTTGAGAAGATTATTTGACAAAGCGAAAAACTTAGACAACAATTACCTTCGCCTTTTTGACATCATAGAACTATTAAGTCACCTTGAGACGCAAGATCATGGCGTAGCAGATGTTCTCATTGCAACATTAAAAAGAAGAACTCGAACTCAAAATGAGCAAAGTTCGTTCTACACATTTTTGCTAAATGGCATAAGAGAAATATTAAGGGCACCAATTGATGACAGATTAGCATTAACTAAAAAGTTCACCGAACAATGGGACAACTATTCAGATGATAGCTTTTATCAACTGGCAGAAGTTTTCATCCTAAAAGATTGGAAGAAGGCCCAAAACCAGGGCACCACCATCGCAGAAATTCGGTCCAAGGTAAATTAAAGATTCCCTCTTAATTCTTGTTCTCTTTCAATCGCTTCAAAAAGTGCCTTGAAATTTCCTTTCCCAAATGACTTCGCTCCTTTTCTCTGAATTATTTCAAAAAAGACTGTAGGTCTATCTTGAATAGGCTTGGTGAAAATCTGCAAAAGATATCCTTCCTCATCTCGATCGATCAAAATATTCAAACGCTTCAGTTCTTTTAGATCTTCTTCAATCCCCCCTACTCTTTCCAAAACCGTATCGTAATAAGTATCTGGAACCCGTAGGAAGTCCACTCCATTCTTTCGCAACTTTCCAATCGTATCTATGATATCATTGGTAGCAATCGCAATATGCTGCACCCCTGCGCCTTGATAGAAATCCAAGTATTCTTCTATTTGAGATTTTTTTAATCCGGCTGCTGGCTCGTTAATTGGAAACTTAATATATCCATTGCCATTAGAAACCACCTTAGACATTAAGGCCGTGTATTTGGTGGAAATGTCCTTGTCATCAAAGGTTACTAACAGCTTAAACCCTAATACATCTTGGTAAAATTTCACCCATTTGTCCATTCCACCCAGCTCTACATTCCCTACGCAATGATCCACATATTGTAGGCCGACTGGTTCAATTTTTCTCGGAGACTGCTGTGCAACGAATCCGGGTAAAAACGGTCCATTATAATTTTTTCGCTCTACAAAAGTGTGAATCGTTTCGCCATAAGTTTGAATAGCAGCCATCACAACCTCACCATGATCATCGGATTGCTTGTTGGGTTCTATGACACCAACAGCACCTCTCGCCACTGCTTTTTCATAGGCATCTTTTGCATCATCCACCCATAACGCTAGTACTTTTACACCATCACCATGTTGTTTTACATGCTCCGTGACAAAATGATCTGGAGACAATGCAGCAGTTAAAACAATTCTAATTTTATTTTGCTGCAACACATAGCTAACTTTTTCTCTGTCTCCTGTTTCAGGACCGCGATAAGCCACTAATTCATATCCAAATGTTGTCATATAATACATCGCTGATTGCTTTGCATTTCCAACATAAAATTCGATGTGATCTGTTCCATTGATCGGAAAAGTATCTTGAACTTCTTCTGAAACTTGTTTAGTTATTAATTCGCTATTCATAATACTATAATTATTTCTTCTAAATTATTTTAATGATTTGGTTTAGTTCCATTTGCCAACCAACTTAGATAGTAGTCTTTGTCTTCAATGGCGGCAGCAGCTTCAGTCATCAACAATGGTTTGAAAGTATCCACCATTACTGCTAATTCATGTGTCTCCTTTTTACCGATACTTTTTTCGACCGTCCCTGGATGGGGTCCATGTGGAATTCCACCGGGATGTAAAGTGATCATTCCTTTTTCAACATGGGAGCGGCTCATAAAATCACCATCGACGTAATACAAAACTTCATCGCTGTCAATGTTGCTATGATTATATGGAGCAGGAATACTCAATGGATGATAGTCATACATTCTAGGGCAAAAAGAACAGATAACAAACCCTCTGGCAGAAAAAGTCTGGTGAATTGGTGGAGGCATATGCAACCTTCCCGTTATCGGTTCGAAATTGTGAATTGAAAAAGCATAAGGATAAACATAACCATCCCAGCCCACTACATCCAAAGGATGACTTTGATAATGATACGGGTATAGGTTATCTTGTTTTTTTATATACAGTAAAAAATTTCCTTGTTGGTCATGCGTCTCCAAGGCTGTTGGTTTACGAATGTCCCGTTCGCAATAGGGCGAATGCTCCATTAGTTGTCCAAACTTATTTCGATATCGATTTGGAGTTATAATCGGACTTGTGGATTCAACAATGAAAAGTCGATTATCTGATTGGTTGAATTCTAATTGATAAATCGTACCCCGAGGAATCACTAAATAATCTCCATATCCAAATGCTATGTTTCCATACATTGTCCGTAAAGTGCCTTCTCCTTTATGAACAAATATTACTTCATCTGCATCTGCATTTTTAAAAAAGTAATCGCCCATACTTTTTCTAGGGGCGGCCAGAACTATTTTACAATCATTGTTTACTAAAACGGGGACACGTGACTTTAAATAGTCATCAACTGGCTCAACCTTAAAACCCGCCAATGAGCGATGTTTTAGTTGCTTGTCGTGAATCGTTTTTGGGCTGATATCCACTGGATCTCCAACCTGTAGTATTTGTGTCGGAGCATTACAATGATAAAGCAATGAATACAGATCACTAAAGCCTTCTGTACTAAAAAGTTGTTCATGATACAAGGTACCATCTGGCTTGCGAAATTGCGTGTGTCGCTTTGGCGGAATGCTACCTACGGAGTGATAATGCATATGATATACTATTGTATATTTTTAAAAATCTTATTTAATGTAGAACTAAACTGGATTAGTTCAGTCCTAGGTATACCTTCAAAAGTTCTTATTCGAAATTCCTGAACCAATGGTTTGATCAACATAATTTTTTGCTTGCCTGACTGAGTCAAGAAAATTAAAAATTTTCTTCGATCCAATTCATCTGGATTTCTGGTAAGCAAGCCCTTTTCAACCATAAGATCTATTATCCGCGTTACCGAAGGTTGATCTTTAAAAACCGCTTGGGCTAATTCCAATTGACTTAATCCCTCTCGCTTATCCAAGGCTTGCAACAAAACCCATTGATCAACAGTAACGCCAATTTTTGCTGCTCGCAATTCTTGTTGAAATGCCTGTCGCACTCGTTTGGAAGTAACCTCTATCTGATACCCACTTACTGAATTTTGAGAAATTGTTGAAGTCATTTAATTAACTTGTTGTACTAATTATTAGCAAATTAAGTAATTTTAAACACTAAACCAAAATCAGCCTAAAAATTGCAGCAATTCAAGGTTTGTTGAGTAGCATATGCTTTTTACCTTTGTGCAAAATCTAATCATGGAAGACTACCAACAAATTATCGATAAAATCTTAGCTGTTAGTTGGGACATAGGACCAAAAATCTTGATGGCCACAGCATCTCTGTTCATTGGATTTTATTTAATAAAAAAATTAAAAAAGCTACTTAAATACCCGCTAGAGAAAGCTAGACTTGGCGATGGAGTAACGAACTTCATCAGTTCTATACTGGATGTGGTCTTAAAAATAGCGGTTATCCTTTTTGCGGCCTCCTTCTTGGGATTCCAAACCTCTTCTCTCGTTGCAGTAATAGCCGCCGCTTCTTTTGCCGTTGGCCTTGCGCTACAAGGTAGTTTGAGCAATTTTGCAGCGGGAATTTTGATTATGGTGTTCAAGCCATACAAAACGGGAGATTGGATCGAAGTGAAGGAAAAATTTGGAAAAGTATCAGAAATTCAGATTTTTAATACAATTCTTGTGTCTCCGGGAAACAAGGTGTTGATCATTCCAAATGGTCAAATTATCGATGATGTGGTCACCAATTTTTCTGAGAAAGGGCTAATAAGACTAGAATTGAACGTTCACATTCCTTATGCTGAAGATTTCCCAAGAGTTAAAACCATGATCTTAAATGCCCTCAGTCAAATCGATGGTATCTTAAAAGATCCTATAACTGAAGTCGGAATTGAGACTTTTGACAGCCATAATATCGTCTTAGCTGTTAGGCCTTATGCGCTTCCAGATGATTATTGGACTGTATTGTTCCAGGCGAACGAAGCCATTAAAAGAGCCTTTAATGAGAATGGAGTGAAGGTTGCTTATTCAGAAGGAGTTGAATTGGGAGAAATAGGCAAATAACTAAGCTTCCTTAGCCGAATATGGCAGGTTTCTTGATTCTTTAATAAAAGCACAACCATTTAAAATACTTCCTTTACTACAAAAGGTATTTTATTGGTATGCTCAAAAAACAAACAATTCAAATTACAGCTTCTCTTCTCCTTGCTATCTCGCTGGTAGCCGGCATGCTGCTTTGGGTTAATCTCACCGATATCAAACTAATTCTTTCTTCTAGTCAATTTAACAAGGCTGCCCTGACAAACGTCATCAATACGGTAAGTGTAAATCTTGGAATTCTACTTTGTTCCAGTATATCTCTTGCAGCGATTTGGTATTTGATTATGGAAAAAACAAGGTGGGCCTTCTTTGAAAATTCTACGTCAGTTAAAAATCCCAAAACATCTTCTTTTGCAGAAGTAAGTCAAGTTTCACAAAAAGTAGAAGATTTATCCATAGAGAATAAAAGATTGATAAACAAGTTAGTAGAACAAAATCGAATAACTAACCGCTTCGCTTATGTTGTTTCTCACGACTTGAGATCACCTATCCGAACAGTTCATTCTTTTGTCGGCCTACTTAGAAGAGAATTGGGTGATCGGTTAACTGAGCGAGAAGATACTCAAATGAATTTCATTTTAGAAGGAACTGAAAAGCTCCGGTCTATGGTCGATGAAATTTTAGAATACTCTAGAATGGAAAAAACTTTGATTCAATGCTCAGTAATAGACTTGAAAGAAATTCTAGATAATGTACTAGAAGAAATTAAGCCTGAAATTGAAGCCACTAAGGCTACTATTATACTACCAGACGCACTGCCGAAAATATTTGTGGATAGCAGAAAGGTCAAAGTCATCTTTGCCCAATTGCTTTTAAACAGTTTACTATTTTTGGAGGATCAAACTCCTGAGATCACAATCACTTGTGATGAGCTGGAGTCAGAATGGGAGTTCAATTTCAAAGATAACGGGATAGGAATCAAACCCGCAGAAATAGAAAACGTTTTTCTACCTTTTGTAAAATTGCAACAAATAGCACAGCCAAAAGGAATAGGAGTCGGCTTAGCACTCTGCCGGCAATACGTAGAATTGCATTTAGGAAAAATTCAAATTATTCCTACTGAGATGGGTACACATGTTCAATTTACCCTTCCAAAAGATTTAGAAAAACAAATGGCTGATTTAGAGACGGCCAAAACAATTTAAGACTAGAATCCAAAAGGTCTAGTCTTTTAAAGTCAGTCTCGCCACCACCTCTATATGATGTGTATGAGGAAACATATCCACAGGTTGAATTTTTTCTACTTGATATTTTTCACCAAGTAATTGTAAGTCTCTAGCCTGCGTCGCCGGATTGCAACTAACATAAACGATAACCGGTGCAGCTAATTCTAACAAAGTCTCGATAAGCTTAGCATGCATACCAGCCCTGGGAGGATCAGTAATCACAATGTCTGGCCTGCCATGTTTTTCTGCAAAGGAACTATCTACAATATTTTTTACATCTCCAGCATAAAAAATGCAATTATCAATCTCGTTGATGTCTGCATTTACTTTGGCATCTTCAATTGCCTCGGGCACTTCTTCAACCGCAACGACCTGCTTACATTTCTTTGCAATATATAAGGCGATAGAACCAATTCCCGTGTATAAATCATAAACGTTTTCACTCCCAGTTAACGCTGCAAACTCTATCACTTTGTCAAAAAGTCTTACTGCCTGCCTGGTGTTGGTTTGAAAAAATGATTTTGGGCCAATGTGAAACTTGACCTCTCCCAAATGTTCTTCAATAAAGGAAGGGCCTTTCACATTTACCATTTCTAAATCGAGGATAAAGTCATTTACTTTTGTATTGATGCAATAGAATAAACTATGAATTTCAGGTAAGCGTTCTTCTATAGTTGCCATTAAATCCAAGACCTTTTCCACGTCATTTTCACCCACGACCATGATCAACATGATCTGTCCAATTGAACTAGTTCGAATAACTATGTTCCGCGGATAGCCGGTATTTGCTCGAGCATCCCAAAACTCATATTTTTTCTCCAAACAAATTTCTAGAATGGTCTGACGAATATGGTTGGATGGTTCGTATTGTAAATAGCAGTGATCAAGCGGAATAATCTTATCAAAAGCCCCTTGAGGGTGAAACCCGAGCACGTTCTCCGCATTACTCATATCCGTATTCAACTCTTCAGTGGTCAGCCATTTTTTTGAAGAGAAAGAAAATTCAAGCTTGTTACGGTAGTATTTAGTTTCTAATGATTTTAAAATTGGCAACCATTCTCCTACAGGGACTTTTCCTATTCTATTGATGGCATCCTGAACAATTTGATTCTTGAAAGTTAGCTGGGTCTCATAGTCCAAATGCTGCCATTTACAACCACCACACTTCCCAAAATGGCTACAAAAGGCAGGAATTCGATGTTCGGAGGCTTGCTCCAACTCGATGGAACGCCCCTGCATGAATCCCTTTTTTTTCTTTGTAATTAGGACAGTTGCAATATCTCCAGGGACTAATCCATCCACAAACACCACCTGGCCCTCCTCCGTACGACCAACAGCCTTACCTTTATCGGCCATCCCTGTCATTTTCAATCCAGCGATTATTGTCTTTTTTCTAGATCTTCCCATACCATTAAAATCCTGTTAAA
>CALGJW010000021.1 GCA_937930025.1 uncultured Saprospiraceae bacterium
GTTTCTACTGATATTAACGGAGAGTTTCAGTTGCCTAGAGTGGACCATACTAAGTTATTGGTGATCTCGCATGTAGCTTTCCAAAACGATACAATCGAAGTTAAACAAGATGGGTTTATCATCATCACGATGGAAGATGAACTTCAACTCGAATCAGTAGAAGTTACCTCTCGAAAAAGGAGTACTTCTGTTTCTTATTTGAATCCAATCAAAACTTTGAACATCGGTGAAAAAGAATTGGCAAAAGCCGCTTGCTGTAACTTAAGCGAATCATTTGAAACTTCTCCTTCAGTAGATGTAAGTTTTACGGATGCCGTAACAGGTACTCGACAAATTCAATTGCTGGGATTGGCAGGACCATACACGCAAATTACTAGAGAAAATATTCCTGACATCCGAGGGCTTTCAGCACTTTATGGATTGAGTCACGCTCCGGGAACATGGGTGGAGTCCATCCAATTAAACAAAGGGACTGGCTCAGTGGTCAATGGTTTTGAAAGTATCGCAGGGCAAATTAATGTGGAGCTGGAAAAGCCAGAGGAAACGGAAAAATTGTTTGTAAATCTCTACGGTAATATCATGGGTAGAGGGGAAGCCAATGTTCATTTCGCTCAAAAATTGTCTGATAAGGTACATACTGGGATTCTTGCACACTACAGTCAGAATACCCGAAAGAATGACCAGAACGAGGATGGATTTGTAGATAATCCTTTGAAAAAAGATGTCATCTTGCTTAATAGATGGCGTTATATTGGTTCGAATGGAATGCGAGGGCAATTGGGGATTAAGTATGTAAATAGTACTCATTTTGGGGGACAGCTGCTATATGACGGTTTGGAAGAAGAAAATGGTCCAGGTCTTTGGGGACTTGATTTAAATAATTCAAGAATTGAAGCTTGGTCTAAAACAGGTTGGGTAAACGATGCTAAACCATACCAATCAGTTGGCTTGCAAATGTCCGCAATGTCACATGATCAGGTTTCTAATTTTGGCGCTAAGCAATATAATGCTAAGCAAAAAATGTTCTACGCTAATTTGATCTATCAAGGAATATTTGGAAACACAAATCATAAATTTAAAACTGGCCTTAGTTTTCAAGCAGATCAATTCGATGAAACCTTGACAAACCCAGGTTTTGATTTTGTTCGGAAGGAATTGGTTCCTGGTGTCTATGGAGAATACACATATACCCAAGGTGAAAAACTTGGGATCGTGGTCGGCCTTAGAGCAGATTATCATAATCTTTATGGCGCTTTTGTAACGCCTAGATTGCATATTCGCTACGCTCCAAAGCCAGAGACAGTGCTTCGATTTTCTGGAGGAAAAGGACAGCGAACAGCCAGTATCTTTGCTGAGAATTTTGCATTACTTGCTTCAAATAGAACATGGAAAATTAACACGGTGGATAATGGTTTGCCGTATGGATTAGAGCAAGAAATAGCTTGGAATTTCGGAATGACTTTCACGCAGGATTTCAAATTAGATTATCGCGAAGGAATGATCAGCCTTGATTTTTTCAGAACTGATTTTACGAATCAAGTGGTTATTGATGTAGATGCTTCTCCACAAGAAGTAAATATTTATAACCTCGATGGAAAATCTTTTAGTAATAGTTTTCAAGCGCAGATAGATTATGAATTGGTGAAGCGACTAGATATGCGTCTTGCTTATAGATGGTATGATGTGAAAACTGATTTTCAATCCGGATTATTAGATAAAGCATTAGTCTCAAAACATAGAGCTTTTATTAATCTGTCATACGAGACTAGGGATAGTTGGGCCTTTGATTATACTTTAAATTGGCAAGGAAGAAAACGCCTACCAGATACGAGTACTAATCCTGCAGAATTTCAATTGGAGGATTATTCCCCAAGATTTGTATTGATGAATGCCCAAGTCTCAAAAAGTTGGAAAGAAAAATTTGATTTATATGTAGGAGTTGAAAATATCCTAGGATATCGTCAAGAGAATGCAATTCTTGATGCGGAGAATCCTTTTGGTTCTAACTTTGATGCCAGTATGGTTTGGGGGCCAATTTTCGGTAGAAATATTTATGCCGGATTACGATATCGTATATTCTAATATTACCTACTCTATATAAAGAAAGCCTGAAAGATTAGATTCCTTCAGGCTTTCTTAGTAGAGGTAATTATTTTAGGATAAAAATTACAAATCGATATCAATTGCTTCGATATCTATTAATCCAAAAAAGCAAATCGCCGAAGTGCTGACATCAGCCAAGGCATGTCCTGCTTTTTCATATCTAGCCTGAAATAATTTAGCATGAATGTCTTGTAGCTTTGGCCATTTGAATCGACCACCAGGTCCAGGAATCCTAGTGAACCAAGTTGCTTCGCGCATCAAACAATAGTTGTCCAAAGTATCTAGCCTTTCAGTGATGTTCGCGCGGTAAAATTCACTTTTCAAAACAGATCCGTTGAATTGCATATTGAAAGCAACACCGTAGGTCGCCTTGTCAACTGCTTCCATAAAACGATTGAGCACTTCTCTAATCGGTTTGCCATTTTCCTGCAAAGTAGCTTGATCGATGAAATGAAATTTTTCGCTTTCAGCAGGAAAGGACCAACCATCGGGTTTGACTAGATCATCGGATTGATCAATTAATTCTCGATCCTTATTGTATAATAGCCAAGATAGGTGTGCGACCCGTGGCCAATTAAAAGGATCATTCGCTGGCTTTTTCCAATCCTTTACGCTTCCAGCTGCTGAGGCATCAAAGAATAAATACATAACTACAAATTTGCGATTAAATAAGAAATTTACATTCTATAATCCAGTGGCGGTTTTCGGTCGCCCAGCAAAGGAACATATTTAAAGTCTTTTCCCACTCTCCGCTCTAACTCTTGATTTCCTTTTTCAATTAATTGTGGATTCTTGTATAGTTCTATGGCTGTACTTGTCAAAACTTTCGCTGCGATCATCATTCCTTTTTGTCCAATGCTCATTCCTCCAGCGGCTACGGCTTGCCAAGTATGGGCACTGGTTCCAGGCACCCAGGTTGCTGTTCGCAAACCCGCAGTTGGTACTACCCAGGAAATGTCTCCCACGTCTGTCGATCCACCTCGACCTCTTTCTATAACTTCGAAGGGATCAATTTGGTTGGTCACTGAAAAATCTGATTGTTTTTTCTCGGGCAGAGTTTTGCGTATTTTTTCTGCAAAGGCAACTTCTTCGGTAGAATATTCAAAGCCTCCAATTTTTTCTAACTGCTCATGCATTAATTTTGCGATGGTTTCATTAGGCATGATGTTGTACAAACCGTGAATCACTTGGTATTCCACTCTAGTATCTGTTCCCAGTGCTGCGCCTTCAGCAGCCTTCACAATCCACTCAAAATTTTCGCGGACCTGATCCATTTCTGGATGTCGACAATAATAAAATACTTCTGCGAATTCAGGAACAACATTAGGGGCTTCTCCCCCAGAAGTGATGACATAATGAATTCTGGATTCAGCTGGAACATGTTCGCGCATCAAATTGACCATATGATTCATAGCTTCTACTCCGTCCAAAGCGGATCGTCCAAATTGAGGAGCTGCTGCTGCATGAGAAGCGGTACCATAGAATCTAAATTTTGCAGACTTGTTTGCCAATGAGCTCGCAGCTTAAGCACTATTGCCAGAACTGGGATGCCAATGAAGTACCACATCAATGTCATCAAACAATCCGGCGCGCACCATATAAACTTTTCCACCACCACCTTCTTCGGCTGGAGTACCAAACAGTTTTATGGTTCCAGGCTGTCCTGAGGAAGTGAGCCAATTTTTTGCAGCGATAGCCGCAGCACTGGAGGCTGTTCCGAATAAATGGTGACCACATGCATGGCCATTTCCGCCGACCGTTATCTCTTTTCTTTCGGGAACAGCGTCCTGAGAAACACCAGGTAGTGCGTCAAATTCTGCAAGTATTCCAATGACAGGTGACCCTTGCCCGTAGCTTGCGATAAAAGCTGTAGGAATACCAGCGACTCCTTTCTCAATGGTAAATCCCTCTGAAACCAAAAGTTCTTGTAGTATATCGGAAGATTTATATTCTTGATAACCCAATTCGGCAAGGCTCCAGATTTTTTTCGATATGGTTACATACTTTTCTTTGTTCTGATCTATTTGCATTAATATTTCATCAGCATTTTGCGAGATTGCAACTGAAAAACTAAACAACGAAATTAGTAGTGTGGAGAAAATATTCATAGTAATGAGGGTGTTTGTCAGAAATTATCAAATTTTAACCATTCGGTTAAGTCCAACTAATTTATTTTTCAAATAAAAATGTAAAAAATAAATACCAGCTTGCAACTCAGTTAAATTTTCTATTCGATTAGGAGATTTAATTATTTTTTGAACGAGTCCCGCACTATTAGATATTCGTATCTCGTCGAAATGTTCCAATGATGAAATATTGATTTGGTCTTGAACAGGATTCGGACTTATTTTTACTTCCGAGAGTTTTGTTTGATTCTTAGAACTGGAAAGCAAGCAATTCTCATCATTGATAGAGATCTTGTAATTGATAGAATCTAAAATAATGGATGGGTCGTTTGCATCTAAAAAATAAGCAACGAAATCACAGCAGCCCGCAGTTTGGAATGGGTAAAGATTTGCATTGAACGGAGAATTAGTTTGATCAACTCCCAAGGTCGTTTCTTGTGGCGACTGATGAACGCCAGGAATGTATGATTGATTGATATCTGAGATACCTACTTTATATTCTTCGGGACAGGAGGTACCCATTTTTACTTCCCAAAGATAAGTAAAGGCTGAATCGGTATTGTTTGCTAAATAGGAGTCGTGAGCAACATAATCTGTATTGCTAGAAATATCTAAACCTTGATAATCATTATCGAAACTTTTCGGTGTAATTTCAAAAGGGGATTGCCCATACAACGAAAAAAATCCAAGTAGGAAGCAAACAGTAATGACTAGTAATTTTTTCATTCCATAGAATTTTTAATAAATATAAAATAATATGCTTTGGATATGTAATTTATCATCCGAAACCTAAATGTTTTGTTAATTATGGTGTTAAAAAATGGGAATGACCTTGGACAATGAATTTTAATTTTCAACTTTAGTAATCTCTTTTTATTTCATATTAAAATACTTCAAATGAATTCATCTCACCCAAGAAGAAAATTTATAAAACAATCAATGTTTGGAGCTGGAGCCCTGGTTGCTTTACCATTATCCCAAACTACAAATCCTGCATTTGTAGATCCGGATAATTTAAATATTATTGGACCGCAAAAAGGATTTTCACCGCATGTAGGTGCTTTGGTTTCAATGATGGCCTGGATGAGAAATACGATCTTAAACCCAGTTCAAGATTTAAGTGTAAAGGAGTTGGATTACATCCACGATGAAAACTCTAATTCAATCGGTGCAATGCTCTGGCACCTAGCGGCAACAGAAAGATTTTATCAAATAAATACTTTTGATAATAAGAAATGGGGAGATTGGCCAAAAGAAGATGACGAAAGATTTTCGCATGCAATGAATTTAGGAAGGGGCGCAAGGAAAAAAATAAAAGGAAATAAGATTTCATTTTATACAGATATGTTGGAGGAAGTTCGAAACAATACATTGAGTGAATTTGCCAAGCGAGATGATGAATGGCTTTTAAGTGTAGATGAGAATTGGGGCTGGGGACCAACCAATAATTATTGCAAGTGGTTTCATGTCTGTGAACACGAGTCCAATCATAACGGACAAATTAAGTATATCAAAAAGCGAATAAAATAACTAGCAATGGAAGCCTTTGATGAATATTGTTCGTTAAAGCATTGATCAATCTAAAGTTAAATGCTAAAATCAATATCTTTTTCTGTTTTTTTTATTTCCATAGCCTTGCTGCTTACTAATTGCAATGGCGATGATTGTGGGAATTTATCAAGTCAAAACCAGTTTTTTGATATCAATGGAATTGATGACGCCTATAATTTTAAGTATATAAATAGTGAGATAATCGAACTTGAGGAAGGAAATCTCGTAAATTTTGATGAATACGGTGGCATACGATTTCTGTTAAATGTAGAATATGTCGCTGAGGTATTTGAACAAAAATCAATGAATTGGTCCTTCTTTCCAACTGCCTATGCTTGTACACCATTACCTGCGGGAGCTGGCGGAGCTAAAACGGAATCTATTGTTGCTATGGAAATCACTACTATATTTCCTTTCGATAGTTTACATGCTGCGAATACACTCATAAACGACAAATTTACCATACAACCAATCACAACCTTCGGTTCATCAGAGGGTATCCAAAGCATAGCTGAATTTTTAATCGAGCAGGAATCAGAAAAAGTTCAGCAGGAGGTTTATTTCCTTAGGCCAATGAATGCTCCAGTATTAACCGATGATTTTCAAGTAAAAATCAAAATGGAGCTTTCCAATGGAGAAATATATGAATCATTGGTGGATCCCATCAAGCTAATTCTTTAAAGTATCTTCTAAATGGACTGTGTTTGGACAATCTTCTGTCACCTGTCAGCAATACTTAATTGTACAGAAGAATTGTAAAAAAAACCTATTATCTTTATAGGATTGTTGGGCAAATGCGATTCTGCATATTGTCATGATATTCAGCCTTTTAGGTCAGTTTAAATATAAGTCATAAAATGAATTTATTAAAGATAGTTATGCTTTTTGCCATGCTTTCAGCTACCTGTTTAGCCTTTTCTTCCTGTACTGAAAATGGTACTAAAACTGAAAAAAAGGGTAAAGAGTATACCTCAGCCTTTATATGTCCCATGAATTGTACTGGAAGTGGGGGCGATGCTGCTGGAACTTGTCCTGTTTGTAAAATGGATTATGTGGCGAACAAAGATCATAAGGAAGTTGACCCTAGTCTCGAATTATTAAAGCATCTTAATTAGAAGTAAAATTATCCAATCTAAATAATTGTATTATGAAAAAAATATTTACACTAGCATTTTTATTGACAGCTTTTTGTAATGCTGGATTTTCGCAAAACAATTTGATGCTTAATATCAATCATAAATTAGCGGATGCTGATTTCGCATTGGATTTAGGGGCAAAAAATAATTTGGACAATAACTTTAAGGTCACCAGGTTGCAGTATTATATTTCAGGAATTTCTGTAATTAATGGGAATGGAACAGAAAAAATATTTGACAAAATATGGATTTTAGTGGATGCAGCAAATCCTACTTTTGTGGATATGGGCGAAATCGAATTGGAGGATATTAGTACGATAAAATTCCAT
>CALGJW010000022.1 GCA_937930025.1 uncultured Saprospiraceae bacterium
GTAGAGGGCGTTCAAGATAAAATTCTTATTGGAGAAATTCCTTTCGATAAAGATTTAAGGTTAGAAATTAGATCCTTTACACAGAATTGCAAAATTTGAGTGGATAGTACTTATGCAACTCAGTAAGCGGTTGTCATCTTGATGTCTAACACTGAAAATACCTCCTTCACTATCAGTGTCCACTATTGTTGCTATTTTTGTGATTTGATCACTTATTGTACTAATAGCTGATTTAATTTCGGGTAATTCATTGTTAGAAGAATTGCTCATTTGTTGTAAGCCGTATAGGTTTGTTTCAAGCTCATCTAAGAGCGATGTTGTTGAAGATACTTTTAGGTTAGAAGAATATTCTAAAACTTGAGATACTTTCATAAATTTATTCCATACTTCTAATGCATTATTAGAGACAATGTCGCCATATCTAGTTGTTTGATTGATAGATGTTTGAATGGTGCTACCTATGTAAAGTGCTAGTGCTGACGCAACTATGGTTCCTGTTGCTGTAATGGCTAGGTTCACTAAATCTAATTTGAAAATTACATCGGAACATTGGAATTTAAAAACTAGCGGTGATAAGCAAAAACCCAAAATGAAAGCTGCAAAAATGGTTAGATTTTTTCGAGTGAATTTATTGATCATAGTCTTTTACAATTTGGTTTATTATTTTTATCCATTTAGGGACTTCATTTGAGACAATTACAATTCTTTCGTAGAATACTTTTTTTCCAAAATTTGAGCATAGACGATTGAAGCTTTCACTGAAAAAGGAATTTGGGAATCCTTCTGTGCCATCAAAATCAATAACTAAATTAACATCTTCAGCCATTGCTTTTCTTAAATTAGGGGCAATGCAGACATCGAAAAATTCTTCGCCAGAAGCTTCTCCATCTCCATAATATCTAGCACCTGGTTTCTCTGTGAAGTCAGTTTGTACTTTTATCTCAATCATTTGAAAACATGTTTTGTGCAAGTTAAATCTATTTCCCAATAATAGTAAGTTCCACTTAGGGATTCGTCTAATACGACTCTGGTTTTTCGTTCGAAACTCACATATGCGTTGTTGCTAATTATTGTTAAGTTTTTAACTATTCCATCCTCGTGTAGTTCATAAATTGTTCGTAATCCTGTTCCTCTCCATTGATGTCCTGTTCTACTGTCTGTCCCTGATTCAAAGGCTGAGTATAACAGTGTTGCATTATTGTCAAAAAGGTGACGGATTACATTTGAAGACTTATTAACTAAGGTTTCAATTATACCTGATCCTTGATCCGAAAATGCAAAATATACTTTGTTTAAACTGTTGTCGAATCGAACATTGAAATGCCAGGTTTTTGATCTCGAATCGTTTACAAAAGCATGGTCTACAGTGTTTCGAATCATTTCAATAATTGCGCCACACAGTAATGGACACCTCCCTTCTATGCCCCAGACGCATTTCATTGATTTGTGTACTGCGGTATATAGTTCGTCAGGTGGTTTATTGATCGCTCCTGAAACTAAGATTGCGTTAGAATTAATCTTCGATTTAGCTGTTTGGGATGTTTTTACTACATCCATAAACCCTGAACGGTATATGGATTCTCTCGAAGATTCATGTAGTGGGAAACTTCCGGTGAAATTTATTCCAAAGTGTTTTCTATCTTGTATAACCCCTAGTAACATAATTATTGCGCCGTTGGAGATTTCTAAGACATGGTCTAGTCTAATGTCGATGCGATTAGATTTGCTACATTCATGCTTAATGTTAGAAATAAATTTGAGCGTTGATGATGCATTTTTTTGACCTAGTGTTAAAACTGCTGGCGAAAAAATGGACGTTATAGTTGCTTTTTTGGGTGGCGTATAGTTTGACTCAAATAATTTTAGTTGATTATGCCTTTTTGAAATATAATTATTGTGGTTTTCGAATTTTCGAATTTTGGAACGATTTTTACGTTTAATTTTTTTACGTTCAATCTTAGCAGATTTGTTTTTTAGATATTTTTTGGTAGGCATATGTTTAAATGTCAAGAAATAGTTGGTGTGATCAAATTAGATAAAAAATAAATTATGAATAATTTAATTAATTTTTAATTACCTCAATCTCCGTTGCCTCTCCCAATTCCTCACTACTTCCACCAACCCAAACCTTAATCGTTCCGGCCTCAACGTGCCAGCCTTGGTCAACACTCCAAAATTGGAGCTCGTCTTCAGTGAGTAAGAAGGTTACGATTTTAGAAGCACCAGGTTCTAGAAAAACAGTACGCACACCTTTCAATTCCTTAATTGGGCGAACGCGGCTAGCCACTGGATCGTTGATGTAAAGCTGAACGACCTCTGTACCTGCTACCTTACCGGTATTGGTGACGGTGGTTGTGATCTTGTAGGTCTGCTTCTCACGAGTGACGTCAGAATCAAAGCGTCCTCCAGTTGGCTTTTTGTAGCTAAAGCTTGTGTAACTCAAGCCATGCCCAAACGGGAACAAAGCACCCACAGGTGCATCCATATAGTGCGAAGAAAAGACCATCGCTGTTCCATCCGGACGACCGCGATATCCAGGGCGACCTGTAGAATACTCACGGTAAGAAAGAGGCTCTTGACCAACCGTATAGGGAAAGCTCACTGGGAGTTTGCCACGTGGGCTTCGCTTTCCGAAGATCAACTCTGCGATACCCGTGTTGCCATAGGTGCCTGGTTGCCAAGCTAAGAGAATGCTCGGCGCCTTTTCTGAAAGAGACTCGATGGCAAGTGGGCGACCGCTGTACAGAATTACTGCAACATTCTTATTGACAGCATGCACCTCGTCAAAGAGTTCTTGTTGCAAACCTGGAAGACCGATGTCGGTACGGCTACGTGCTTCACCACTCATAAAGCCAGGTTCGCCGAGGGCCATGATGACCACGTCAGCTGTTTTAGCGGCAGCGATAGCCTCATTCATTCCTGTACGATCGGTCGTATTTGGGAAGACTTCCCAAAGGAAGTCTTGCTTCGA
>CALGJW010000023.1 GCA_937930025.1 uncultured Saprospiraceae bacterium
TACATTTTTTGCAATCAGCCAGAAACTGGGGAGGGCAGATGTCTCGTAATGATCGTTGGAATAGTTATAGACGGCAGACGCATATCGATCAAGCTAGAAAAGTGGCTCATGTCGCCCGGCAGCGCCTTTACGTGTTTCAAAGGGAGTTGGGTGATTTGTATGCGCAAACGCCAAATTACGCCGAAGGGCTAAAATTAGATTTGTATGAGGGTTTTCTGGCTAGTATGTTTAAAAATATGATCACTGATTTTATACTGCAGCAAAAAATTGTCAATACTATTGGGAATGTTAGGTCAGTAAAGGATGCCGTTATCTTAGAAATTCATAAACTTTCTGCTGAAAGAAAAGCACATAAAATTATTTTGGATGAGCTAGAAGTAGCAAAGCAAAACTTACTTATGAGTAGCTAAGCTATTTGTAAATAAAAAAGGCGTTGGGAAAACCAACGCCTTTTTTATCGAAGCATTTGCTATTTACTATAATTGAATAGAAATAGTTTTTGTTCCTTTTTCTGTATCAACTCTTACAAAGTAGTTTCCAGCGCTTAGTCCTTCTGAACTAAAAGGAACTAACTGCTCTCCAGCCGCAATATTTCCAGTTAAGATGGATCGAACAAGTTGCCCTTGAGTATTAATCAAAGAAATATTGGAGTCTCCCAAAGGAGAATCATTACTTAAAAAAAGTTGATGTTGGCTTCCTGCATTTCTCCATTCAAGTTGAAAGGCCGCTTCGATTCCATTTAAACTACTAACTGCAGATTCGGAAGCTTGAGTTCCGTTGACATATGTATAGTTCCCATTTTCCTCCGTCCACAATAAGGCTGCTATTTTAATATTATCCATATTCCAAGTAGCCTCTCCTTCGATGGTGTAGTTCCCATCAATCTCTGTTCCAGCGGCTATAGTTCCTTGGGCAATAGCGTCTCCAAAAGTACTTCCACTTTCTGCTCTTCGAACCACACTTGGGTGATCCTGTGTTCCAATTGGCGATTGGTTAAAAGACACATTGTTCTCTAATACTAATAAGCTAAGATGCACACTGCCATTCATTTCAGAGAAGAACTTGGTTTTAGTATTGATTGTAAAAGTGGTTCCTTCCCGAGTGAATAAAACTCCAGCATTCGCAAGGGGTGTTTGTCCCGCATTAGCTTCAATTAACTGCATGGCTTCCATTCGCTTAGCAGCCCCATTACCACTGTTTGCAAGAAGATCTGTGTTATTGATATAAAACTTTGGTTGCCCATTGGCTCCAAAATTCGCTTTGATATCAGCCGCCGCCGCATCGTAAAGCCCTCCAGAAGCATGAGAATTTAAAACAATGATATTTGCTGCATTGTCCTCCAGCATATCTTCCATAAGATTCCAACCCCATGTTCCACAGTTAGTACACCAATCTGCAGTGATCTTGGTAAGAATTGATAATTGAGTCTGTGGAACATCCTGCGCTTGAATAAGCTGAGCAGACATCATGAAAACAAGGCTAAAAAGTATATTTTTCAATTTCATATTACATTTTTTCTGCAAAAGTAAAGCCATTTTGCTTTAAATATCAACACTAGCAGCTATTATTAGTTTTTTTGACTCGAATTGATCATAGTTATCGTCCGCAGTATTACTTTTGAAATGTAAATGAAAAAGAAAAACGAAGAAGAAGGGGTAGTTGTTAAATCTACAGGGAGCTTTTACTTGGTTCAATTGGCAGATGGTAGCCTCTTGAGTTGTAGAATCGTTGGCAAATTTAGACTACAAGGGCTTAAGTTGACGAATCCTGTTGCAGTAGGCGATCGAGTTTGTTTTGAAAGGGAAGAGGCAACTAAGGGTTTGATTAAGTCAGTATTGCCTCGAAGAAACTATGTGGTAAGGCAATCTCCTAGGCAAAAACATAATTTACATCTTTTAGCTAGTAATATTGATCAAGCCCTTTTAGTAATGACTATGGTGCAGCCCACGGTTAAACAAGGCTTCATCGATCGTTTTTTACTAATGACCGAACCACATAATCTTCCTGTTGCTATAGCATTTAATAAAGCGGATCTAAATGTAGAAAAGGATATTCTTCATTTTGGAGCCTTGGCCGAAATTTATGATGAAATAGGATATCAAGTTTTTTTATGTTCAGCGGAGCAAAAAACTGGACTGGCGAGAATAGAGGAATTTCTAAAGGATAAGGTTACGTTAGTTGGGGGGCAATCAGGGGTTGGAAAATCCACCTTAATTAATGCCATCGAGCCAACGTTGGATCTTCGAACAGATGGGTTATCGGGATATTCTGGGAAAGGACAACATACCACCACATTTGCCGAAATGCACAACTTAAGTTTTGGAGGACAGATTATTGATACACCAGGAATGAAAACCCTTTCCTTCAATAATTTGGAACCTATGGATGTTACGCATAACTTTAAGGAAATATTTGAATATTCTTCAAAGTGTAGATTCGGAGATTGTAGCCATCGAAATGAGCCAAGTTGTGCTGTGAAACAAGCAGTAGAGACCGGAGAGATTAGTGAACTTCGATACGGAAATTATATTCAGATATTAGAAGAGATAGAAGATCAAAATTATTGGGAACGCCATAAAGAAATGTAATGTCATTCACACACCGCCATAGACATAAAACGAGAAGAGAAAAACTTCAAAAAACGAATCGTAACTTGAAGGTATTTATCTTTTTTGCCTTGCTCTTTTTGGCTCTTCTTGCATTTATGTTCAGGGTAAGGATTTGGGACTGGTTGAGGTATTTGTTTTAAGCTACCCCCGATAAATTCGCAAATTACGGTTATTACTGCGCGCTAATTTTCCTTTTTGAAAAGTCAACATGATAATGGTCATCATGTCTCCAAGCTACTCGATTGCGTGTGAAAGGAAGATTCTTAATTTTGGGCCAAACCGATGTTTTGCTAAGTTGCCTTCTCAATACTGGGTCGAATATTATTTTTTGAATAACTAAGCCATTCTGGCTAGCTGCTTTTTTCAAGGCATAAATATGTTGAGCGGTGGCTTCAAAATCTATTTGATATTTATCTGTCTCTCCCTTTTCATTAAATTCAAGCTGATATCCCCAAAGATTAAATAGATGATTGGTGGAATATGATTTTTCGTACTTCAAATAAGGCGTCATGAAATCAACTGATGTTCCTTTTTGATGTGTGCGGTGCGGTAAAAATCGACCTCCTGATTTCCAACCTATTTCCCCTAGAATGAATTTTGTTTCAGGGGCGCTTTTTTCACAAATTTCATACGCATCTAATATCGTCTTACGTACTTTTTCATGCGCAAAAGTTCTTCCCAAAAGATACAATGGAAAAGAATAGGTGCTATAATTTTCCCCGCGGAAATTCACTCTTTTTCCATTGGACATTGATCCATTGGCCACATGACCTTTGTTAGACGACATTGTTTTTCCCTCTAAATAAACTAATGAATCTGGGAAAATATATAAGCCTAAGAAGATAGTCATAAAAATTCCAACAACACGAAAATGATAATTTCTTGTTTTTCTAAAAATCCATGCAAAACAAAATGCTAATAGGAAAAACAAGGGTATTGCTGCAAGGGATAAATATCGATAAGGAATGAAATAATTCAGCGGAAAACTCATTCCTCTTCGGATTTCTGCTGTCAGTCTTGGTGCATCCAGATGGAGGTATTCAGAAAAAACATAGAGCTTGCTGAGCTTAAAAGTGATAAAAGGCATCAATAAAAAGAGTAGGGAGAGTGTCCCTCCAATGGCCAGTGCCTTCCACTCTTTTTTGATAAATTTTGTCAAGTTTCTTTAATAATGTTAGCTAAGAATTTTCTTTCTGTCTTGAAAAGAATAGCCGCGTAGCTAATGAGTAAAATAGTATTGAAGATCAGTTTTGGCAGTAAACTCCATTCGAAGAAGTCAGCAACCCAATTGGAAAGCAATACAAAAACGATGGCCAATCCTAAATATTTCATCATGGCTAACCAATCGTAAGGGATTGGATAATGTTTAAGCCCAAATATCGTGCCCAGCAAAACCATGGAAAAATAAGCGCATAAAAGGGTGTAGGCAGCCCCCATAACTCCAATTCGAGGAATTAGCAAGAAATTTAAACCAATGGTGAGTATCGAGGCCGTTATTGCGATTATGGCTCCGTAGTTGGTATTATTCGTCACCTTGTACCATACCGAAATGTTGTAGTACAAACCCAGCAGCAAATACGCTACAAGAACCACAGGTACAATTTTAAGGGAGGACCAATAATCTTCATCAACTAAATATTTGAGCAGATCGAGGTATAGACAAATACCTAGAAAAGCAAAACTGGCTACAAGAATGAAAGCCTGGGCAACTTGACTATAGATTTTTTTTGCATCCTTTCTATCTGCATGCTTGAAAAAGAAAGGCTCAGCGGCGTAGTTAAAAGCAGTGGTAAACAAACTCATTAAAACCGCAATTTTAATACAGCCAGCGTAAATACCTGTGGCCTGCATATTCTCTTCGTAAGTTCCCGGCAATAATTCCTTTAATAAATATCTATCTGAAAGCTGATTAATAACTCCTGCTAGTCCAACCAAAACGAGCGGGGCAGCATAAACCAACATCTGTTTCCAAAGCTCAAAATCAAAATCCCATTTCATTCTTAAATATTGCGGTAACAACATGATCAACGTGATAGCACTCGCAATTAGATTTGCAAGAAAGATGTAATCAAGAATTTTATCACTTTGGTAAATCGCCTCAAAAGCGGAGTGACCTGCTTCAATCATTTTCGGGGCAGCCTCTAACCAAAGTAAAGTCAGGGCCACGGTAATAATCATATTGACAATCTTAATCGTAACAAACCACCAAGCTTTATTTTCTAATCTCAACTTCGCAAACGGAAGTGCAGATAGAGTATCTAATCCAATAATGAGCGCAAAATATTGTACATATCTGGCGTCTGCGGTCTGCGTAAGGAACCCTGCTATCGGAGTAGCTAGCAAGAAAACCACCAAAACCATGATTGCAGTGAAAAGCACCAACGGGAGGGCAGCAGTACCAAAGGCTTTCCCTTTATATTTTGTCTGACTTCCAAATCGGAAGAAGGCTGTTTCCAATCGGAAGGTAAATATCACCAGTAGAATAGCAGAAAAACCATACATAATCGTGTGGATGCCATATTGGTCAGTATCAGCTCCATCAAAAATTCGCGTGAAGTATGGTGTCAATAGGATATAATGCACCATTCTGCCTAGGATATTAGATATCCCATAGATAGCGGTCTCGCCGGCAAGTGATTTTAATAGTGACATAGTGATTAATTCGAGTTAAAGGTAAATTACTTCTCCTAGAAATCACAAAAGCAATTCAAATCCTAAAATCCTTCAGAATTTTACGCCTTTCTCTGCTGCTTTTGTAATTTCGAGCCCGATTAACACTTCTAGTATGATAAACGTTGAATTGCTCAAAAAAATATGTGAGGTTCCAGGTGCCCCAGGATTTGAATCCCGAATACGGAAGCTAGTGCTTCGTGAGATTGACGGATTGGTAGATGAGGTCAGTATTGATCCCATGGGAAATGTGGTGGCCATCAAAAAAGGAACCTCCGACAAGCGGGTTATGGTTGCAGCCCATATGGATGAAATCAGCTTTATCGTCACCCATGTAGATGAGGAAGGCTTTGTGCGATTTATTCCACTTGGAGGATTTGATCCAAAGACCTTAACTTCTCAAAGAGTTATCATTCACGGAAAGGAAGATGTCATTGGCGTCATGGGCTCGAAGCCGATCCACTTAATGAAGCCTGAAGAACGAACCAAGGCGGTTCCTATCTCTGAATATTTTATTGATTGTGGACGTCCAGCTGCAGAGATGAAAAATTTGATTTCAGTTGGTAACCCCATAACTAGAGAGCGTAGTTTGATCGAGATGGGGGAATGTGTGAATTCAAAATCTCTGGACAATCGGGTATCAGTATATATTTTGATTGAAGTATTGAAGGCCCTAAAGGGAAAAAATATTCCACATGATTTATATGCGGTATTCACTGTGCAAGAAGAAGTAGGTTTGCGCGGCGCGATCTCAGCAGCAGGCCATATAGACCCTGATTTCGGTTTTGGTTTGGACGTAACAATTGCCTTTGATGTGCCAGGTGCACAACCGCATGAGTTCGTTACAAAACTTGGTGGTGGTGCTGCCATAAAAGTAATGGATGGATCGACCATTTCAGATTTCCGAATGGTAGATTATCTCAAAGCATGTGCCGATAGAAATGAAATCCCTTGGCAATTAGAAGTCCTTCCCGCCGGTGGAACCGACACTGCCGGTATTCAACGTTCAGGAAGCAAAGGCTCTATCGCTGGAGCTATATCAATTCCGCTAAGACATATTCATCAAACAATCGAAATGGCGCATAAGAAGGATATACGCGATTGCATAGATTTATTGGAAAATGCGATTGTCGAATTGGACCAAAAAGATTGGAGCTTTTAGATTTATGGGTTCAATTGGTTCGATTGGTTGCAAGCAATAGTAATTTATCCTAAATTGGGAAGGTGTTACCGCTCTAAAACTTTATGCTTTGGTTTTTCTTATTCCTCTATAAGAAGGACAAAAATTAAAAAAAAACTACTGTTGATGAGACCTTTATACTCTAACTATTTATTGATTGTATTGGCGCTATTAACTTTTTGTAATGCTTGTACTTCTGAAAACCAAGCAGGGTCGGCTAGCGAAAAGTCAGCCTCTGAAATAAAAAAGAATAAAGTATTTACCGCACTTCCTGCTTCTAAAACAAAAGTAGAATTCAATAATCGAATAGTTGAAACAGGAGAACTGAACTATTTCAACTACACTTATCTTTATAATGGTGGTGGGGTAGGTTTGGCTGATATAAATAATGATGGTCTTTCTGATATCTATTTTACATCAACCCAAGGGAAGGATAAGTTGTATCTAAATAAAGGAAACTTTGTTTTTGAGGACATCAGTGCTGCTGCAGGAATTGACAAATATTCAGGATGTAAAACAGGGGTAACTTTTACTGATATAAATATGGACGGCTGGATGGATATCTACGTTTGTAGAGCTGGTTGGTCGAAAAACCCCAAAGACAGAACTAATCTCCTTTTCATTAATAATAAAGACAATACTTTTAAAGAAGCTTCAAAAGCCTACGGACTGTCCGACGGTAGTTATTCGATTCAGTCAGTATTTTTTGATTACGATAAGGATGGAGACTTGGATATGTATCTGTCTAATCATCCTGAGGTTTTTAGGCAGCCACTTGAAGCAGTGATGGCAAAAATTAAAAACCCTACTTACGCTAACTCCGACAAATTTTATAAGAATAATGGTAATGGCACTTTTGATGAAGTCGGAAAAAGTGTAGGAATATTTAATCACGGCTGGGGGTTAGGTGTTGCAGCCGCAGATTTGAATGGTGATGGCTGGACGGATGTATATATCTCTAATGATTTCCAACCTCATGATTTCTACTATGTGAATCAAGGCGATGGGACATTTAAGGAATCTCTAAAAGAATATTTTCCGCATTGTTCTTATTTCGCTATGGGGGTTGATGTAGTGGATATAAATAACGATAAGCATCTAGATATTTTCATTGGCGAAATGTTGTCAGAAGACAATGTGCGGCAAAAAACAAATATGGCTGTAATGGATCCAACTAGATTTAAATTCATCATAGACAATGGGCAACATTATCAATACATGCGAAATTCATTTCAATTAAATAATGGCAATGGTCATTTTAGTGATATTGCAGAGTATGCAGGAATTGCGCAGACAGATTGGAGTTGGAGCAGTTTATTTGGGGATTACGATAATGATGGAGACAATGATTTGCTGGTAGTCAATGGTTGGTTAAAGGATACACAGGATAAAGATTTTAGTAAAAAGGCGAATGCTGCTGCTCGGAAGAATAATAATCAACTAACCTTTGAGGCTACCTCATCTTTTCTTAAAAGCACTCCCTTGAAAAACTACGCTTTTAGATATGATGGCGACTATAAATTTACTAAAGTTTCCGATGACTGGGGGTTTAATGATGTTGGGCACTCTAACGGCATGGCCTATGCTGACTTGGACAATGACGGGGACTTAGATGTTGTAGTAAATAACATGAATGCTGTTGCAGGTATTTACAGCAATAATGGTGGAGGGGAATATCTCAAAGTAAAGCTAAATGGTCCTGCTAAAAACAAAATGGGCCTTAATTCTAAATTGACTTTACATACAACTAAAGGTTTGCAGTACAAAGAATTTCAAGTAACTAGAGGATTTGAATCATCCTGTGAGCCTATAGTGCATTTTGGCTTACCTGCAGGAAGTCAAATTGAGCGCCTCGAGGTAGAATGGTATGATGGAAAACAACAGACCTTAGAAAACTTAAGTGCTAACAAGCAGATAGAAGTGAATCATTCGGAGGCTGTTTCAAAATCGGTAACTAAAACATCGACAAAAAATATTTTTGCAAGTTTATCAACAGAAAAGACGATACCCTTTACACACAAGGATAATTATTTTGACGATTATAAAGTCCAGGTTCTATTGCCGCATCAATTATCTCAGCTTGGTCCTGCAATGGCAACAGGAGATGTAAATGGTGATGGATTAGAAGATGTTTACTTAGGTGGCGCTGCAGGTCAGTCAGGAAGTCTGTATGTTCAAAAATCGGGTAATAAATTTGTGGCATCTAATAGTAATGTGTGGCAAGTTGATGCAAGAAGCGAAGATGTCGATGCTTTGTTTTTTGATTCCGATTCGGACGGTGATTTAGATTTATATGTAGTTAGCGGCAGTTATGAGTTCAAGGAAGGGAGTGGTTTTTTACAGGACAGACTTTATATTAATGATGGCAAAGGAAATTACAAGTCTGCACTAGCATTCTTGCCTAAAATGTTGAATGGTGGGGGGGCAGTTTCGACTGGAGATTTTGATAAAGATGGAGACCAAGATTTATTTGTAGGTGGACGAACCATTTCTGGGCAGTACCCTTTTGCTCCTGATTCCTATCTGTTGCAGAATGAAAATGGGCGTTTCAAAGATGTCACCGAGCAATTGGCTCCAGAGTTAAGAAAACTGGGAATGGTAAGTTCTTCTTGTTGGTCTGATTATGATAAAGATGGAGATGAAGACTTGATGGTAGTAGGAGAGTGGACTGACATACTTATTTACAACAATGATAATGGAAGCTTTAAGAAAACGACAACGCCGCTCAGTGCTTCTTATACAGGCTGGTGGAATGTTATAAAAGCGGTGGATTTAGATAATGATGGCGATGATGATTATGTTGTCGGTAACTTAGGTAATAATTATAAATACAAAGCCACAGATGAAAAGCCATTTGAAATCTATGGAGGTGATCTTGATCAAAATGGAAGTAGAGATATTGTGGTAGGTTATTATTCTGACGACAAGTTGTACCCTGTTAGAGGATTTCAATGTTCCGCTGAACAAATGCCTTCGCTAAAAGGTAAATTTGACTCTTACTTGGCCTTTGGGGAGGCTGATATGTTTAAAGTTTACGGTCCTGCACTAGATAAAGCTCTTCACTATAAAGCAAATTATTTTAGCTCTGCAATTATCTGGAATGAAAATGGAAATATGAAAATTCAAGCACTTCCTTCTCAGGTACAGTTTGCGCCAGTTCAAGATGTCCTTCCTTTAGATTATGATAAAGATGGGGACATGGATATTTTAGTTGCCGGTAATTGGCATGTCTCAGAAGTAGAAACTCCACGAGCCGATGCAGGCACAGGCTTGGTTCTACAGAATAATGGAAATAAGAATTTTTCAGTCATCGCTGCTTCCGAAAGTGGATTCTTTGCGAATAAAGATGTCCGAAATTTAACTACCGTAAAAAGCGCATCTTCTCATCTTATCCTTGTTGCAAATAACAATGGACCTATTCAGGTTTTTGAAAAAAAATAAAAACGCAATACGACCATGAATTTCTTGTTCACTCGTCTTAATAACCTGCTTTGATTTGAATTGCTTTGTCTAGTAGTGAACCTACTTT
>CALGJW010000024.1 GCA_937930025.1 uncultured Saprospiraceae bacterium
CTTCCTACTACAGGTGGAGAAGCTGATATTGCTCAATATTTAACGATTCTTCCTGGAGTAGTATCCACAGGTGATCAAGGAGGACAACTTTTTATCCGAGGAGGATCTCCTATTCAAAATAAAATCCTATTAGATGGCTTGACCATTTACAATGCATTTCATTCAATTGGTCTTTTCTCAGTTTTTGAAACAGAAACGATTCGGAATGTTGATGTACATACCGGAGGTTTTAATGCAGAATACGGGGGAAGAATTTCGGCAATTGTAGACATTAATACTAGAGAAGGGGATAAAAAACGTTTTGGTGGTTTAGCTGGAATAAGTCCTTTCATGGGCAAGCTTTTATTGGAAGGACCGCTCAAGAAAATTAGTGAAGAAGGAGGAGGATCAACTTCCTTTTTATTAAGTGCTAAAAAATCTCTAATTCAAAATACCTCCAAGTCAATCTATACCTATGTTGCCGATTCCATTGGTTTACCTTACGACTTTACAGATCTATATGGAAAATTTAGCCTGGTTGCAGGAAATGGTTCTAAATTGGATCTGTTCGGGTTTAACTTTGAAGATAAAGCAGAATTTACTGATGTCGCAGATATTGGTTGGAAAACATTAGGTGCCGGCGCTAAATTTAAAATTGTCCCTTCTACTTCCCCCTTCATTATAGGTGGTCTAATTGGAGCAACCAGCTATGTAGCTGATCTTGTAGAAGACGACGGAGCACCTAGAACTTCCGGAATAAATAACTTTAAAGGCCAGATTGATTTCACTTATTTCGGGAAAGGATCGGCTTTGAATTATGGAATTGCCTTCAATTCTATTTCAACGGATTTTCGATTCCAAAATCTATTTGGCAATACAATCAACCAAACCGATTTTAACACTGAGATCAGTGCTTTTGCAAAGTATAGAAAAAAATGGACGAATTTGATTATCGAACCTGGGTTACGATTTCAATATTATGCCTCGTCCTCAACACCTTTCTTGGAACCGAGAATTGGATTGAAATATAATTTCAATGATAAGTTCAGACTGAAAGCAGCTGGAGGACTTTATTCTCAAAATATTTTAAGTTCTGTTAGTGAAAGAGACGTTGTGAATCTTTTTGTTGGATTTCTCGCTGGACCAGAAGAAGCAGTTTTTGAACCTGGAACAAATGAACGAACCAAAAATAGATTGCAAACTGCAACGCACGCAATTGTTGGAGTAGAATATGATTATAGCGACAGACTTACTTTTAACCTAGAACCTTATTATAAGAAGTTCACACAACTTATAAATGTCAATAGAAACAAGGTAGATCCACAAGATCCTAATTACTCTAAAGAAACTGGGGATGCTTACGGTATAGATCTATTGGTAAAATACAATACACCCAAAATTGCAGTTTGGGGAGCCTATTCTTATGGATTTGTTAACCGAGATGATGGCGAACAAATTTATCCTACTGTTTTTGATCGAAGACATAACATGAACTTTGTAGCCAGTTATAACTCTGGAAAAGAAAATCCTTTTGAGGTTAGTTTGCGTTGGAATCTCGGAACTGGTTTTCCATTTACAAGAACGCAAGGTTTCTATACATTTTACGATTTTGCCGATGGCCTTTCAACTGATGTGCTAACAGATAACCCAGAAGAAATTGGAGTTATTTATTCGGGAAAAAGAAATGATGGAAGATTGCCAACGTACCATAGACTGGATTTGTCAGTCAAGAAAACTTTTGACTTCACTAAATATGTCAGGTTGGAAATAATTGGGGCAGTAACCAATGCTTATAATAGAAAAAATATATTCTTCTTCGATAGAGTAGAATACGAAAGGGTAGACCAACTTCCTATTTTACCAAGTCTTGGTTTAAGCTTATACTTCTAATAGAAAATATTCGGCTACTAAAAAAGGAATTGCAAATTTTGCAATTCCTTTTTTAATACACCTTTGGATCTTCGGCGCACTTTAACAGCCGCTCTTTGACTATCTCATTCTTAAGCGGCAATTCAATTTCTGCATTCCAATTGTAAGCGATATAATTAAGAATATTTGTAATCTGCACATCCGTCAACCCACTAATTGCAAACATTCTTTGGTCGTAGGTTTTATCATTAATGACCATCGGACCTTCAAGCCCATTAACAATGATACAGGCAGTATTATACGGGTCAGCCTTGAAATTAGTTGAGTTTGTCAAGGGAGGATATAAATCCCTGAATCCTTCTCCGTCTTGTCCATGGCACCCAGCGCACTGATTTTCATATAGTAACTTTCCTTGTGCAAAAGGGTTGTGAGTGCAAGCTATAGCAAGTAATAGAATGGTAAATAGAAGAAGGCTTAGTTTACATTTCATCTAAAAGCATCTGAATGTCATCCATAAAACGAGTAACACTTTCTGGCTCCGTACCTTCGCAAAAACCTCGCACCATTCGATCTTTATCAACTAGTATTAATCTGCCAGAATGATCAAAACCTCCAGGGGCATCATCATCATGATGAGCAGCTATAAAGTAATCATCTGCGATTTCAAATATTTCATCTTCTTCTCCTGTGACTAAATGCCAACGATCGGACTTGATTCCAAGTTTGGCTCCAAATTTTTTCAAGCGATCTGGAGTGTCATATTTTATATCAATACTATGAGAAAGGAATTTTAGCCTTGGCTCTTTTTCAAACTTATCATATAGTCTAAGCATCTGCCGCTTAACTTTTGGACATATTGTAGGGCAAGAAGTGAAAAAGAAATCAACCACATATATTTGATCCTTGAATGTAGCATTTGTAACCAGCATACTGTCTTGATTAATAAAAGAAAAATTTGGGATCGTATGATAGACAGTTTTGCCATTTACAACCTCCTTTTCTCCCAAAATGGGTAATTTTATTTTACCATCAACTTCTTCTAAAACTGTACTAGTTGTATTAGTTTCGGTTTGGCAAGAAGCTAAAAACAATAGTAGGAAAACGACATTGAATATTAAATATTTGATTCTCATTTACTGGGCTTTTATTTTATCCAAAATTTTTATTCCATGCTCAACTGAGGTATTCATCAAGGAATCAACACGTTTTATTTTTACATATTCCTGTTGCAAGTATTGCTTGGCTTTTGCTCCATCCTTGAAGGAAGGCTTAGAATAGTTATGCATCCAATCCCACATTAATGAATCTGCCAAAGTTAATTCATCCACAGCAGCATTTAACTCCAAAAGTGATTTATCATTGGAGCCAACCTTTTCATTGGAATTAGCCAAAGTCTTGGATAATTCCTTTTTAAGAGATTTGATTTCTGACATTCCCAGCATACTCTCATCATGTATCCTCATGACTTCAGCTTCTAGGTCAATAAGCTCAGTTTGGGAAACTTCTGCGCAACTAATGAAAATTAGAAGAAAAAGATAAAAACAGGCTCGTTTCATACCAAATGAAATTTTTCCGCAATTTAGGGGATATACAGTATAGCTAGGTCTTGATTTTGTAATTTTAATTAAATGGCTGAATGATAATTCAGCTTACTAAATATCGTTTCTTTTTACTGGACCTCGTAGTTTTTTAATAACTGAACGTTTTCGCTTTGTATTTAACACCTCGATTTTCTTGGCCTTTGATTTTTTGGTCGGAATTCTTTTCTTTGGTATTACTAATGCCTTTTCTAAAATATCAAATAGTTTCGCGAATGCAGAAAATTTGTTTTTCGATTGCGATCTAGAACTTTGATCCACCACCCGTAGAGTATTCTGCTTATCTAGTTGCTTTTCCAATCTTTTCAATAAGCGCTCCTTCTCTTTTGGGGTAAAAGCAGCTGATGCACTAATGTTGAAAAAAAGCTCCACCCGGGTGTTCACCTTATTGACGTGTTGTCCGCCAGGCCCAGAACTTCTGGACAGCTGAATGCTAGTTTCCGAGATAATTTTTTCTTTGTCAATTGCCATATTCTACTTAAGAACTATAACCAATAGAATTTGGTTCCCATGATTGACAAAAATCAATGAAATGAGTCTGAATCATCAGGCAGACATACTCAAATAATCTGTATCTTTGAAATATATCCAACTATTAACTCCATATAATCTATTCATTTATTGAACCCAATTGGAAGTAGTTGGTTTTATATAGAGGAGCATTCAAATGAACCAAATGGAATCAAAAAAAGTTGTAGTCTGGTTTAGGCAGGATTTAAGAGTGCATGACAACGAAGCACTTACCCATGCCATTGCTGCGGGTAATGAAGTGATTCCAATTTTCATTTTTGATGATAGAATATTTAAGGCAAAAACAAGGTTTGGTTTTCCTAAAACAGGTGTCCACCGCGCTAAGTTTACCATCGAAGCAGTAGAAGATCTCAGGAAAAATATACAAGCCCTGGGATCGGAACTGATTGTTCGTTCCGGAAATACAGAAGACGAAATATATAAGATTTGTAAAGAGGTAAAATCCTCCTGGGTTTTCTGCAACAGAGAAAGGACTTTTGAAGAAGTCGCTATTCAAGATGCTTTAGAGCAAAATCTGTGGTCTATTGGCCAAGAGATTATTTATTCTAGAGGAAAGATGCTTTACTACACACAGGACTTACCTTTTCCTATTACACATACACCAGATGTTTTCACGGCATTCCGAAAGGAAGTTGAAAAATTTACCACCATTCGCGAACCTTTAAAAACACCGGAAAAACTCCCTGGATTTTCTGATGACTTGGAAAGTGGAGAAATTCCTTCACTTTCAGATTTTGGGTTTGTAGATTATGAATTTGATCAACGCTCCGTGCTTGACTTCAAAGGTGGTGAGTCAGCTGGTCTAAATCGATTAAAATATTATCTCTGGGATACTGATTTAATTAAGAATTATAAAGAAACTAGAAATGGCTTGCTTGGGGCAAATTATAGCACCAAACTTTCTCCGTGGTTATCACTTGGATGCCTAAGTCCCAAAAAAGTGTTTTCAGAAGTGAAAAAATATGAAACCGAACGTGGTTCAAATAAATCAACCTACTGGTTATTCTTTGAATTAATGTGGCGAGACTTTTTCCGATTAATGGGAAAAAAATACGGAAACGCCATATTCAAAAAAGGTGGTTTGATTGGAAAACCTAATGACGAATTAACCAACGATATGCGCATCACGGAACTCTGGACGCAAGGTAGAACTGGGATGCCTTTCATAGATGCTAATATGAAAGAGCTGAACGCTACTGGCTTTATGTCCAATAGAGGACGTCAAAACGTGGCTAGTTTCTTGGTGAAAGATTTAAAAATAAATTGGCAAATTGGAGCCGATTACTTTGAGTCGCAGCTGATCGACTATGATCCTTGCTCGAATTATTGCAATTGGAATTATTTAGCTGGAGTCGGAAATGATCCTAGAGAAGATCGTCATTTTAATATTCTATCTCAAGCCAAAAGATACGACCCGCATGGAGAATATGTTCGACGATGGTTGCCCGAACTAGACGAATTACCAAACAATAGAGTCCATCAACCAGATATTTTAAGTCAACAAGAACAAGAGGATTTTCATCTAAAATTAGGAATCAACTATCCTAAATCTATGGTCAGTTCAAACAGATGGGCCTAGTCCAATTTAAGTTCAATCCGCCTGACTGGCCGGTCTTTCCTTAGAACACAACTTTTGTTTTAATCTCTTTTTCAGACCTTAGTCTTAAATAAAAAGAAATGATCTTAGTAGGAAAATCCGGGATCACAAGTTGTCCCTATCACAAATTCCAACTAGCTCTTATTAGGCTGAAGGCCTAAGATTCTGAAACTTGGGGTATCACCCCAAGATATTGACAAGTTCGATAGGCAGGCTGAAGGTCTGCGATTCCATCAACGGTAGAAGTGTGTTCCTTTGTAACAAATAACAACCTATTGATTAATCCTTTTACTTCCTCTTTGGACGAAATTGCCCATTGTATTTTTTCAGAAGGTGAGTGGAATCGAGGCCATACGGACTGCTATGTTAGGTGCTTTAGACATTGTACCAAGTTCTGGAACGTGCCTGCCGGCAGAGGCAGGTTAAAGCTCTGCAGGCTTTTTTGAGATAACTGAATAAATGCTAGCACAGATACTTGTGTGCTAAAGAATGGTTTGGCCATACAGGCAGGTTGATTGCTTCGAAAATCGAAATTTCTTAAAACAACAGGTTCGTTTTACATTCAAGATATTAGAGATTGCAAAGCTTTGAATTAAACGACTTTGAACTCACGTTTTTCGACATTGCGC
>CALGJW010000025.1 GCA_937930025.1 uncultured Saprospiraceae bacterium
AGTACTCATAGCTGGAATGCCCATAGGTATTTCTGGAAACTTTACAGATAGTTTACTTTCTCAATTCGGTTGTGATAGTATTATCAACTACCTCGTAAATGTTCATCCGCTAGATACAACAGATTTGTTTAGACAAATTTGTCTTGGAGATTTTTTCCTTTTCAATACGGATACTTTAACGGCAAGCGGAAATTATACAGCTAATTACACCAATCAATTTGATTGCGACAGCCTAGTTCGATTGGAACTCGATGTTATCGATGCCTTTATCATGACAGATTCAATTGGGCTATGTGAAGGAGATTCAGTTGTCATTGATGGTATTGCAATTTTCACAAATGGTACTTATTCCGATAGTCTTGTTTCACAATTCGGATGTGATAGTATCATCAACTATGAGGTTGTTTTCCATCCAGCAGACACCTCGGATATTGAGAGACAATTATGTTTTGGTTCTAGTTATGTCTTTGGTAATAATACGCTTACCATCGACGGAAACTATTCAGAGACGTTTATTAATCAATTCGGATGTGATAGTTTAGTGAACTTAAACTTAGAATTTATTGATGCCTATATTAGTGCAGATACCATAGATCTTTGTCAAGGAGAATCAGTCCTCATAGGAGGAAATTCTATCAGTCTTCCAGGAACTTATACCGATAGTCTGCTATCATATTTAGGGTGCGATAGTATCATAAACTATTTGGTAAATGTGCACCTGTTAGATACCACCGATATTGCTGAACAAATTTGTGAAGGAAGCTTTTACATTTTCAATACCGACACGCTATACAATCAAGGTTCCTATTCCGCCTTGCTTACCAATCAATTTGGTTGCGATAGTTTAGTCAATTTAAACTTGTCTGTAGTAGATTTATTGGAAGTGAATATAGATCAAGGAATATGTTTTGGAGACAGTATTTTAATAAACGGAATAGCCTATAACTCTGACACTTTGTTGGTCTTTAATGACATCTCAACAATAAGCGCTTGTGATAGTATAACCAATATTAACATTTATTATTTCCAAAACTATTTAGACACTGTGAATTATCAAATTTGCCTTGGAGATAGTTTGGAGTTATTTGGAAATTTCTACAATCAAGACGCCGAAATAATTGAAGAAAGTCAAAGCCAAGATGGTTGCGATAGCACCAATGTACATATCTTAGAAGTGATCCCAGTGGCAGAATTATTTGTGGATGACGCATTTATCTGTCGGGGAGATTCTGTCCAACTGCTTTCGGAAGGATCAGAGGATGTAACCTGGTTTCCAGCCACTGGATTAAGTTGTACAAATTGTACCAATCCAATGGCCAGTCCTGAGGTAACGACCACCTATACCGTAAGTACAGTTTCATGCTTGGGTCAAATTATATCTCAGTTGGTCACGGTATATGTTTATGAATTGCCAACGATAGCAATAGATGCGGAAGGAGAACTAATACAAGGAGATACCTTGGCATTGACCTATACGGTTTCTGATACCTTGGCTGAAATTAGCTGGTACATGGCTCCTAACGATTTAATATGCCAGGGCAATTGTCCAGATACTTTGATTGTAGTCCCTACATTAAGTAGCACTTACATCGTTGAAGCTATAGATGCGGAAGGTTGTAAAAATCAAGATGAACTTAGCGTGCGCATTAAAAACGAATGTGTTGATGCCGAATTTTTCTTCCCCAATTTTATCACTCCCAATTTTGATGGTAAAAACGATGAATTCGTTGTAAGCTACGATGCCATAAAAGAAATGTCTCTTCTTCGAATATTTAATCGCTGGGGAGAATTAGTTTTTGAAACGACTGACATAGATAATAACCATTGGAATGGAACCTTTAGAGGCAAACCAGTAAATGCAGGTGTCTATGTTTTTTATGTCGAAGGATTTTGTTTAAACAACTCCCCCTTTATAGAAAAAGGAAATATAACTGTCATAAGATAAAATTTAATGTTCCCCCATTAGTTTTTATACAATGAAAAAAATTATAATACTCATTTGTATTGTATGGAGTCAAACGAATGTCCAAGCACAGGATATTCACTTTTCCCATATTCACGCTTCTCCAATTCATCTAAATCCCGCCATGACGGGAATGTTCCAAGATGCGGAAGTTCGGCTCATAGCGAACTCAAGAATGCAATGGGAAACGTTCACCAAAGGATATAAAACTGCCGCAGTTTCTGCGGACATGAAGTTGTTTGAATTAAACAATGCCGCCATCATGAGCGGAGGGATTCAATTGGCAGCGGACCGAGCAGGTGATTTAAATTTTTCAACCAACACCGTAGATTTCAACTTATCGGTGCAACAAGCATTTGATGCCAGCGGAAGAAATATATTCTCAGTAGGATTTAAAGGAGGCTTGCTTAACCATCGCATTGATTATTCAAAAATGGAGGGTTACGCCACCGAAACTGAACTTTTAGAATCAGCCCCAAGTAATTTGAATACTTGGGATCTAGGGGCAGGTGTAACGTACTTTCATAAATCTAAGCATAAAGAGTACTTCTATGTTGGTGCCTCTCTTTTTCATATCAATGAACCAGAAATTAGTTTCTTTGGAACAATGGTAAATCCAGAATTTCTAAGTGACGGAGAATTAGGAAAAATATTGTACCGCAAATGGGTTGTGCACGGAGGTGGAAAATTTAAATTCAACAATAATATTTCAGCTTTGCCCAGTTTTATTTTCTTAGATCAAGGTCCACATAAAGAAATTAAGGTCGGAAGTTTTATTAAATATCGTGGCTCGTCTTCTATGAAGAAAAATGACTTTGCCTTATACATAGGCGGCTGGATTCGTAGTTACATTGAAAAGGATATTTTTGGCACCGATGCTATTGATGTATCCCTTAGAATTGATCAGAATAAAACTATTTATACTTTCTCTTTTGATTTCAATACTTCCAAGTTAAGAAGGGCTAGTAATGGTCTTGGCGGGCCTGAGCTGTCTGTAATTAAGTTGATTGAGTGGAATAAATTGAGGCGTAAGCAATGGAAGGTGAAGTGTCCGGCTTTATAACAATTAGTTCAAGCCACCAAAGGTCTTTCCTTCGCACACAACTTTTGTTTCAATCTCCTTTTCATACCTTAGTTCTAAATAAAAAGAAAGCATCTTAGCAAGAAAGTCCGAGATCACAACTTGTCCCTATCACAAATTCTAACTAGCTCTTTTTAGGCTGAAGGCCTAAGATTCCAAAACTTGGGGTATCAACCCAAGATATGGACAAGTACGATAGGCAGGCTGTAGGTCTGCGATATTAGGTGCCTCTTACTCTTGGGACGTTGTCCCAAGTTCTGGAATTAAAACCCTACAGGCTTTTTTGAAATAACTGAATAAATGCTTTCACAGATATTTGTGTGCTAAGGAAAGACCAAAGTTCGCCAAATTAGCTGCGCACAATATCGAACGGACAAACATCAATTAGTTCAATACATCAGCGACTCAAATAGGCTAACATTGACCTAAAAGTGCTCCTGAAACTCCCGGCCCCCTAAGCGAACCCTTGACTAAAGACAACCAGTCAATTGATAGTAATGAGTAATTTTCCAAACTTTTGAGCCTTGAACTTTGAACCTTGAGAAAAGTAATTTCCTTTTAATCGCCAATACAGCCATTGCAAAGAATCCGCGGAGCGCAGTAGGGATAGAAGCGGATCCGATCACTATCGGATAGAGTGGATAGCCCGGTCCGTAGGAACTGCCCAATTATATACATATTCACTCAACATACTTCATAATCACTTGAACTACCTAGGATTAGTCTCGCCAAAAGAATGGAATGGTATAGACCTATCTGAACTTTTTATTACCTTTAGAACGATTTATAAGCATTCTATCTGAAACATTAACTTTCAGAATTC
>CALGJW010000026.1 GCA_937930025.1 uncultured Saprospiraceae bacterium
TGGAAACAAGTACCACGCGTACGACGACTGCCAGTACATCAAAGGCAAAGCACTTACTCAAGGAAGCATTCAAGAATCTTTCGAGCAGAAAGGAATTTCTGAGCTCTGTAAGGTTTGTAAGAAAAAATCAGCAAAGTCTTACGTACCTGAAGGGGTAGGGGAGTTGTTGGAGGTTGAGTAAGCATTGGTCCTGCGAACCGCTGGTTCGCAGGTGAAAAACACAGCCATCAAAAAAGGGAATGCCGAGCGGTGTTCCCTTTTTTTGTGGGCTTGCGAGATGTAATTATTTAGAAATATAAAGCTCTCTATTAGAGGGTTGTACTTTGTTTACTACCTCGGATAGGTATTCCTTGAAATTTTCAATTATGAACGTAAAGGGAATGTACTTATAAGTTTGTGGGGGGCTGAAACCAGGCTCTACAGCCTTAATTGATTCAAGACTCAAAAATTTATCGATTCGTATTACGTTTTTGATTTTTAGTCCAATAGCAATGTTGGTGCCAGAATAATAGCTGAAAAATTCATTTTTATTAATACCCAAATGATTGGAATGTGAAGCCCACATGTTTTTAGGAGTAGTTTCAATGACTTCTTCTAATTCGCATATCCCAACTACTTTTTTTTCTGGATTGGTTGCATATAGTATCATGTAACTATCAAAAAAAGAAGAAGGTTTGCATTTTCTAAGCTCTATCGTTTTACTACCTTCAAGTATTAGTTCTAGGTATTTAGGTTTTATTGAGATAAACATTACATCTTTCATTGTGCCAGTGTTTCGTTGTAAATACTTAAGAATTGTTCGCTTGAAATTTCAAGTGGCCCAGGGAAAGTGTGTTGTTTGGAGAGGAGCTGCTGAATTTTCTCTAAAGGTATGATATTCTTGAAGACCTCAGTGTCAGAAAATTCCAAAGCCATTATTTGTTTGTCTAGATCATGATTTACCATTTTTTCTATATTTGACCAACTATATGTCCCTAATTTTTCGAACTGTTTAAACACTTTAGCTGGCTTCCCAGTCACAACATTCTCTAAATAGGAACACGCAACAATTCCTTTATTTCTATGACCGTATTTAGTATTTGTACTTGCGTACCATAAAATTCGATGTGGAATATTGTTAATAGAAGGCTTAGAGCTTCGGAAGTATACATTGTTTCGATTCCAGATTAAATTTTCCTGAGCTCCAAACATTGAATATGAAGCTAAGTAATTATCGAATAATTGGCTCGCCCAGTGTGGCTTTATTGGGAGTATTAGATTTTTAATATTTAGATCATCAATTTTACCAGGGAAAATCGACCTCTCTATTTGGTATTTTTGATGGTTGGATAGTTCATTGATTTGCGATGTTTTTAAATTGAATGGCGTCTTCCCCAGTTCAAGATTGGATAGATTACTGATACCTCGTTCTACTTTCCTAGTATATGTATCGCCTATTTCTATAAAATATGTTTCTTTAAGGAGTAATTTCATTTCTTCATCTAGATCGGATATTGAAATATTTAGATTGGTTTTTCCAGAACCATATGCTTCTTTAGTAAGTTCGCTTATTATTTGATTGAATATTATGTATTTATTCCTGTAATTTGTTATTCTTATGAAGTGAGTGTCTAACCCGTCGTCTGACAGTTCGTAAAGAGTAAGGGCTAGAAACTTACTGTCGCTTTCTATGATTTTTACCGTTGTATTGGGTAGAGAAATCAAATCTTGAAACTCTAGCTTAAAAGAAGCTTTTGATTCTCCCCTTTGGCCGAAGAAGGTGTCAATACACTCGTTCAAGTGTTTTCCATCCATTTTTTTGAAAGATGTTTTGGCAATTCCAGTATTTCTTGGTAAATAAGTAGATTGGTTTTGTATTTGATCGAATCGGACAATAAACTCTGTAGGCGTAATTAAGATTATCGAGTACTGTTCTAATTTTCCTTGGAAATCAAGAATGAGATCTTCATCTGTAGTTATAAAGTATTCTATGTTATTGACAATTGCTTCTGATAGTTGCTTTCTATCTGAGTCGTCGTTTTCGTTTTTTGGAAAAGATATTGAACAAAGATCATCGTATACCTCACTAAATCCATCTTGATTCATCTTAAGTTTGGAGTAGTGAGCAAGTAGGGATCTAGTTTGTTTTCTCCGTATATCGTCGGTATCCCTCTGGATTTCTATAAAGCTCTCATTGGCGTAGTAGTATTCTACTTCAGAAGTTAAGTCGTCAGAGTAAAGATACTTGATTGGATTTTTTGGAAAGTTTGGTTTTGCTTCTAAATCTCGAGTTCGGATAATTATATTGATATCAAGTACTGCCTTTACTCTGTGTTCTCTTGGATATGAGAATAGGTCTAATTTATCAAAGAAATATGCCCATATTATCAGGATGGTCTCTTTTTTTCCTCTTCCTGGTTTCTCAGAGACAGGGTAGAATCCATTTCTTTCCCATACTTTTGTTGCGAATGAAAAGTCTTTTCGGCAGGTTAACCTGATAGACCGGAAATTATTTATGTATCTAGACTTAAGTTCATCGAGGAGGGTGTCTGCAATAGATTGACCTCGATATTTAACATCAATACATAATTGTGCGATTTTTACCGAATTGGATCGTATTGTTCTCCTAAACATAATAAAAGCGATAATTTTGTTCTTATCTTTTACTGTAATTATGCCATTGTTGTTTTGATAGTCTTTGTATACTACCTGAGGAAGGTGCCCAACTGTATTGGAATTTTTATCACCGAGTGATATGACAGATTTCAAGTCTGCATCAGTTTTAGGATAACTAATTGCGTACATCGTTGGAGTTTATATAGGGCGAAAGGTAATTTAAAATGGGTAAAAATATAGTCTTAATAGTACAAGTATGGATATTGGATGGAGTGATGGGTGGAATGTAGGAATCTAAAATTTGTGGAGCACTAATTTATATTGAATTTTATTTGAGAGAAATTTTCAGTAAATCTAATGTTCGACTGACTGCTGTGGCATTTATGACTAACCCATGCACATATTTGTAATAGACTATAAATTTGAATTATTATAGTTTTCGTGTCAATAACTGTAGCCATGATCTTCTTTGACCTGTTCCAGTATTATCTTCTTGATCTATTCTAGAATAGATAATTTCAAAATTATTTTCGGATAGAATTGAATCGACCGTTGTTTTTTTCAAAAAGGTATAGTGCCTTGGATGGCTTGGGTATTTGCTGTCCCAGTGACTTTGGATATTATGTTTCATTGAAAAGAAGAAAATTCCATTAATTCTAAGTTTAGAACGGATTTTGCCTATTGCAATATTAAAATCTTGCTCTTTTAGATGGTGCAAAACTGCATTGCACCATATGCCATCATATGTTTCTGATATTTCGTCTAAATCCATAATATTTAATTCAACTAGAGTTGCAGTAGGTACACGTTCTTTTGTAATTGACAATAAGGAACTTGATATGTCAATTCCTGTTACATTGTATTGAGACGAAAAATATTCTAAGTCCCGGCCATGACCACAGCCCAAGTCCAAAATTTTGCTCCCTTTAGGAAGCAACAGTGAAAATTCTAATCGTTCTTTTTCCATGAGCTCTATTGACTCATAGTTAGCAGCATATTTCTTGGCTATTGCGTTATATGACACTTTGTTCTTGTCATAGTAGTCCATGGTTTTCATAGTTTTCTATTTTTGCAGAATTTGATTGCTGATTTGGCACTTCTCATAGTATTCGTAGAACCAATTGAAAATGTTGGTGTCTTTACCATTGTTTTCGATTTCAATTTGAAAGGTGCTTAAGGCATCTTTCCCTTTTTCATAGAAGGATACATACATCATTTGGTTATCAACGATAATAATTCTAAATGTAGGGATCATATTGCAATAGCTTAAGCTTATATTAGGATTTACATCTTTTTGAAATGATTCAATCAGTTTTTTACTCTGCTTAATTAGTTTATAAGAAGTCATTCTACCTTTAGTATCTAGGTGGAAATTATCCGTACGATCTGCCACCATTTTATTAGAAGGGTTCAATATTGTAAATTCAAATTCCACACCTTGCTTAGTTAGAAAGATGTCTTTATTATTATGAAATACGTTGAATGCGCTTAAGCCATACCATTTATATGATTTTTTTGATGATTCAAGAGTAGACCTAATTGTCGTTTCCATTTTTGGGTAAATATTTGATACTCCTAATGGACATTTGTTCGTTTTTTGCTCGAAAATGCAGCAGGTAGATAGACTCGCTAGTTCTAGTTTCTTACTTGTTTTGTTTAATTCAAGTGTTAGCTCTCTAATTTCTTGTTGCTTTTCAATTTTGAATTGATTGTATGCTTTTTTCTCGTCGAAAATTTCAATTATGAGCAAGTAAATTGTAGAAAAAAGTATCGATAAAATCAATATCGTAAACCAAAGTTGAATCCCTCCTGATAAACCAAGAGGCTCTGCAAATGTCCAAATAATTCCAAAGCAAGCAACAAAAGTTGCAATAGTACCGAAAAGTCGCTTTTTAGTAAATTTCATTGTTTAGGTCTTTTTCAACTTCTTCAATGATTTTGCGCATCGTTGAAATTGCTGTAATTGGATCTGGATTAATACAGGATTCAGGGCTTAGCATCACAGCACTTGCGCCGCTGTAAACAGCATTTGAAATGTCTAAAATCTCAGCCCTTGAAGGTATATGACGGTTAATTATACTTTCTAGCATCTGCGTTGCAATAATACAGTACTTAGCTTTTGACTTGGCTAGATTTAATAGTTGCTTTTGTATAACTCCAAGTCTATGAAAATCAACTTGCAATGCTAGATCGCCTCTTGCAATCATGATTCCATCAGAATTATTTAAAATACTTTCAATGTTTTTAACTCCTTCTAGAGTCTCAATTTTTGCTATTACTTTTGGTTTGTAGTCGAGACCAGAATCTGTAACCACTTTCCAGAAATCATCTATGTCTGATGCTTTACTGACAAATGAGATTGCTACATAATCATATTTTCTTTTAGCTCCAATAAGTATTGATTCGTAGTTGTATTTATTTATAGCCTTTATGCCCGATTCGATACCGTTAACATTAAGTGCTTTATTTGTCCTAATAGTTCCATTATTTAATACCGAGCATTTTACAAATTTATCTCCGGTGCTAATGACCTCTAGTGCAACCTCCCCATCGCCAATATAGATGAGATTAGAAGGGAGTATTTTGGCATAAAGTAAAGGCCAGTCAATATATAGCACGTTGTCTTCGAGGGTGAGGCTAGTGTCATTGTGACTTGGTCTCACTAAAACGGTATGGCCAATTTCTACATTAATATCATTTTTTATGGAAATTCGCTTTTTAACTCCTTCATTTAAGTCTTGAAGTGTCATTACTAATGGTGCCGACTTCTTAACTAAGTTATAGAAATCGTCTTCTTTATTATGGGCAGATGACATTCTGAAGATGTTTACTCCCGCTTCTTGTGCCTGAAACAATTTTTGTTCATCCCAAATGTGGTTGTCTCCAATAGTGGCAATTATGTGCGTACATTTTTTCATTTGAATAGGTTCGATATTCTAGATGAGTAGTTTTTTTTAGAGAATGATATGTGTTCATCCAATTCATAGAAAATAAGGAATGAGTAGAAAGTATAATTGTCATAAAAATTTTTCAAGCGATAGGTGTTTCTTATTTCATAAACGATTTCAGAAGGTTGTTCATATCCGAATCCTGGAATCATTAAATTTGATGAGCATAAAAATTCGAGCCCTACTCTCGCAAATTTTGATCTAGTGTGTATTGTTGCAATGATATTGGCTGGAAGTTCGAATTTTGCGCACGACTTTCCTAAATGAAAAGAGTTTGATTCGAGAATAGAATTTGAGTTTAAGCGAAGACTTTCACCTATTGAATATTGATGTTTAGTTGATAATTTTAAATCGACTGTTTCATTTAAGTATGTTAGTCGACTGTCCAGGCGCAACCCAAATCGTATTTGATCCAGAAAATGATCGTCTACAGAAATGTTGCTTTCTATGATTATTTTGCGCTGGGCAACTAATTTAGCAATTTTGTCTTTGTTACAGATTTTCATGCGTATAATTTTTAAATTCTGATTCTAGGTTAAAGTAAGTCTGAGTCATAATCTTTTTAAAGTGATTAATTCTCCAGTCCCAGTCTATGGTTATGCCTTCATCAGTCCCTATTACTTGGCGCAAGTATTGGGATTCTATATCTCCGTCAAACGTTATGAATCTTTCATTAATCGTTTGAATATATATATATGGTTTGTTTAGGTTTACGGCATCCCTGATGCCGCCTATGTTGTTTATTTTTTTGAAATCTATATCACTCGAAACTTTTGACATAATATTTCTTGAGTAAGGGATTATATGTATGTGTGCGTGATCTGAACAGCAAGATGCACCTTTCAAATTTTCATTCATAGCACCATGTTCGAAGATTATATAAGGGCCATACTTAGGAGCGAGTATTTTACTTATTATATCTTGTATAATACTATCGGCCTGAAATAAAGTTCTTGTTGGTAAGTAGCTAAATGAGGAAATGTGTTTATTTGTCATTATCATTAAATATCCAGGTTTAAATGGCCCTATAGGTACAATAATTCTGAAATCCTGGTTTTTCCAAAGTGTCCGGTGCCTGAAATTTTCATCTTGAATAAGACTTTTAAATGTAGAATACCCATTGGGTTTAAAGAACTCTGGGCAAAATTCACATTTTTGTTCCTCAGGTGTCAGTTGGTTTTGAATGTCTTCTATTTGTAGGTTTTTCATAGGTTACTTCGTGTTAGGCGCAATTTAAGTGGCTGATTGTGCAAACATCTTAATGTTTTCTCGCAAATACTTTGTTGCGATATTAACCCTCTTGCATTTCAAGTTTAGAAAGTGTCAGGAAGTTGGCTTTTTGAACATATATTCCGATCTGTGAGGTGAATATACTTTTTCCCAAGGAATTGGAATACTCTGACCTTAATTTTCGTTAAGTTTTTGCTCTACTCCGCCCTAGCCAGTCTTAAATGATAACCCATCATGATCGTCTTCGCGTCCTTGATTTCGCCTGACTTGATAATTGCAAAGGCCTCTCATATCGTCATCTCCAAGTCCTCGATTTCTTTGTGCTCGTCTTCGGTGCCACCTCCAGTAGATTTTTTCAGCGATTGGTTCGGTAGTAGTACGTAGAGGTGCTCAGTGAGCATAGGTAGCATGCCTTCGAGATGCTAATTTGGTGCTTGGTTACGAGATGACTAACTACTCTTCGCCGCGCCGAGGGCGTTACGACTTTTTTGAGACAACATTTTTAAGGGCAATATTATCAAGCGCAAGCTCGGCATACATTTTCTCAAGCTTGGTATTTTCTGCTCCCAGCTCTTTGAGGCGCTTTAGGTGGTTAGCATCCATACCAGCATACTTCTTACGCCAAGCGTAAAACATAGCCGGTGTTACGCCTAGCTCGCGGGAAAGGTCGACCACGGCTTGTCCATTTTTATTACGCTTAAGTGCTTCAACGATCTGGGTTTCGGTAAATCGGGACTTCTTCTTTTGGACAGAAAGTTAGTATAGTTTTCAGCTGTCCAGCTTTTGGAGAAGCTTACCCCTGTAACTTACGAAGTAGCGCCGAGTCGAGAAGACTACTGCTTCATTACTCGATGGACTCCAGTGCTAGTTTTAATCATGTAAACTCCAGCTTGGAGCCTTGATAAATCAAACACCATCTTTTCTTCTGAGGTCGAAAGACGCTGAGCTTGGTTGGTTACTACTTGCCCCGTAAGGTTGTAGATGGCAAGATCCTCTAATTCGAGTGCGCTTCCTTCTAATGTTAATAACGCTCGCGTAGGATTGGGATGAATCGATACAAGACTGTTTGAACCACTGCTAACATAGATGTATTGAATGTCCGAATACTCGTAAGCCCCATCTCTATCCGTCTGCTTCAGGCGATAATAAGACTTGCCGGCTAACGGTGAGTTATCAATGGTGTTATAGGATAGCTTAGCATTTGAGTCCTCAGCTCCATCGAA
>CALGJW010000027.1 GCA_937930025.1 uncultured Saprospiraceae bacterium
CGTTCCAAGTTTTGTAGTCAATGAGACGGGTTCCTTTAAGGCGGCTTCCAATACTCAAGCACCTCCGATGCAAGCACCGCCGACCCTTAATTATGGTGACCCAAGATTGGAGCCTGGCACCTCCTTATCAGGTGCAAAATATTTTCCAGCTCAGGGGAATTTGGCAGTTAAGGCGACGGTGATTGCTGGTTTACAAAATCCGCAAGTGTTGAATGCCGAAGCAACCTTAGGTATTGATTTCACCACCTCAGGCGGGGTCAATAAAATATTTTTTGAAGGAAAAGCTTTTGCGCTTTGCGAATCTATTTTGGAAAAAGAAAATGCCTCCATTAAAGGTAGCCTAGATTTAGAAGTAGATTTTAATAACAATTGGATTATAGGAAATTCATCCTTCTTGGTCAAAACTGAGGTCGTCGAAGGGAATGGTAAGGGTAATTTCAAATTTCCATTTGGATCCTTCGATGATCCACTCAAAGAGAAGTGGCACCTCCACATGGGTACACCATCTAATCCCATCAAGATTAGTTTCAAAATACCGGGCATCAAGGCGGCGCTCCCAGGAGTGGAGTCTTATTTCATGGCAGGTCATGATTTGCCAGAACCGACTAGTTTGACTAGCATTCATAGTTCCTTGGCGGAATTTGATGGGAAGTCCAACAATAAATCTAGTTCCTTTAGTGGAGGAACAGGAGTGGCATTTGGCGCAAGATTAAAAATTCCTAAAAAGAAATTTAAAGTAGCCATTTTCACCGCTAGTATTGAAGCGGGAGCAGGATTTGATGTGAGCATGGCAAAATATAAGGACGTTTTTTGTGGAGCCAATGGGAGTCTAGTCGGGTTGCAAGGTTGGTATTTGAAAGGAAGAGCCTATGCTTATTTGCAGGGAAAAGTGGACATGTATGTGGACGTCTTTATTTTTGAAGGGAACATCAACTTGATGAAATTGACCGTATCTGCTGCCTTACAAGCTCAACTGCCAAATCCCACTTGGATGTCTGCCCAAATTAGAGCCAAAGGTTCGGTCTTAGATGGCTTGATTGAAGTGAGTAAAAGTATCAAAGTTGAGATTGGAGAAAAATGTGCAGGACTTGGAGATGTCAATCCATTGGCGGACATTTCTATCATCACGGATTTTCAACCCAATGATTCGCAAAACGAAACTAACATTCCAGTTTACTTCGAACCTAAGGTCGCCTTCTCCAGATACGTGAGTAAAAATCCCAATAGTTTTTCTCCAGAAGGTTATCTCCAAGTCGTGACGATTGATGACGATGGCAATGATCAGCAAAGATTTTTCGCCCCTTATTTGAGAACATTTGAAATAAGAAAAGGAAGCAAGACGGGAGCGTTAGTTTCTACAAAAAGCAAAAAGTTTACAGATTATAACAAAGCAATTACATTAACTGCGGAAGAAATATTTGACCCTAAAACGTGGTACTACACAAAAGTAGAAATTGGTTGGAAAGAATGGAAAGGTGGATCATGGAAAGTCGCTAATCACAAAGGCAAACCCATCATAGAAAAACGAGAAGCTAAATTCAAAACAGGAGGGCTGCCCGACAGAATTGTAAAAGAAATGTTGTCCTACCATGCCCCCGGTGATCGACAACGAAATTGGCATAAAAACTATGCGGATCCCATGCTCGAATTTAAGCAGGCAGGTTATGGATATTTATTTGATAAATGTCAAGATGTAAAAGTAGGTACTAGAAAAGTGACTAGAAGAAACTTTTTTGGTTTTAAATATACGAATACCGTAAATGTCAATCAAAAGGTTTGCTACGACTATGTTTATCAGTTGACCAACTTAAATACGGGGGAGGTAGCCAACTATCCACTCTCTCATTACCCTCAAAGAAACGCCAGATTCGAGCGAACAGAATTGTCTTGGAAAAGTCTGATGAGTGGTATTTTTCCAATCCCAGTTTATAAAAAGAAAAGCTCCCAAGGAACGAAGATTCAGTTTTCGACGCTCAACAATTCAGGACGCTTGGCTAAAAATGCGGTGTACAAATTAGAGATTATGGGTATTCCTCAAAAGTCAACAGCGACGAGTGCTATCGCTAGTTCCGTCACAAAAACCTTGTCCACCAACTCTAATTTCAACGTAGTCAAAGTAGAAAGTAAACTCAAAGCAGCCAAGAAAGATCCTACGAAAGAGAATCGAATGTTGTATGAGTATCACTTCAAAACCAGTAAGTATAATTCGTTGCGGGATAAACTAGCTGCCATGAAATATGTCCGAAAATCTAATGGGGTAAAAAGAACGGATATCGGGCATCCGAAAATGGAGAAGAGTTATTCTTTACCTTATAAAAATACCCAGCATGATGATTACTATCTCCATTCAAGCGATGAAGGCTTTGACAAATTTGATCAAGAGCGGTTAAGAAATAATACCTATTTCAATCATTTATATTATGCTAATCGTCATCCATTTGAAACACCTACCTATTATGCTCGGCATCCTTTATTTAAACTATCCTATTGGGATTTGGCGAAGAGTAATTTAAAGACTTCAGGCGTTCATAAAAATATTGCTATTGCTGGTAAAAGCCTCACACATTCTTGGCAGTTAGAACAAATATCGAATTATGTATTAAGACCTTATTGGTATGACGATGATTATGGAATGAGAATTCAATTTCCAAGTTCAGGTAAGCAAACGCTAAGTGATTGGGATGTTAGAAATCCGTCACGGGCCATCCAAAATTCTGGAGTAGCCTGCTATTACTGTAATACCAAAGGATATAGTACCACTACCAACTGGTCTTTAAGTTTGACAGTAGCTCGCCGACGAATCATGACCAATCAATATTCTTATCTCCAATTCATGGGCTCTACGACTTGGAAATATAAAAAAGGACTCTTTGGAGAACCTTGGAGGAGTATAGGTGCAGAAGCGCCATTTGCTCACTATATGTTTGACTTGGATAATCCTCCTATTACGATTGGTCGTACCCTTACTTGGAAATATCCTTATAGTATCTATTATGGCCTTTGGGGAAAAAATTATATGAAGAGCTCTTCTGCCTATTATAGATTATACACCAATGGAGGTCTCAATCATAGTCGATACAGAGTACCGCTTGATGGGATGAAATTTATTATTTCTTATAGTAAACCTGATTCGGGCTGGAAAACGATGCAAGAAAAAGCGGCTCGGATAGGGAATGAGGATTATAAGTTTTGGCTGAAAGATAGGCTTTGGTAGGTGATAGGATAGAGATTTTTTGAGCACAAACGATTTCTTCCTTGAAGCAGAAGTGATTGGTTTTGATACGAGAATTTCAAATATAAACGGTTTCCCCCTTGAGGGGGCTAGGGGGTGGAATTTGCGATGTTGAGAATTAAAAATGTACCGTGATTCCACCCCCCAACCCCCTCAAGGGGGAGATTGTGTACTTGTGAAAAACATTCGCTTGCAAATAAAATTTTGGCAATAAATAAAATGCTGCGTTGAAAAATTATTCACCATTCACGTTGCTGAACAACTAGACTAAGCAAAGATTTTAAAAAATAGAATCATGAAATTTCAAATTTTGAAAATAAAACAGAGCATTTGGGTTACGACTTTTTGCTGTCTGCTTTTTCCATTCCTTGGAAACAGTCAAACCGAAGAAGTAGGAGAAGAACCTGTAGCGCAGATAACTTCAGATTTGCATTTAGTTTTTTCCATAGAGGAAGATTCTATTGCCTTAAAATTTGTGCCCACGAGTTTAGATGTTTGGCAGCGAACGCAAGCAGCTGGTTTTCGAA
>CALGJW010000028.1 GCA_937930025.1 uncultured Saprospiraceae bacterium
GTAAAGCATCCGCTAGAAGATGTTAGACGCGCACAGGATTTAGGCTGGGATGTTTTATTAGATGCTGCAGCATATGTACCTACGAATAAACTAGATCTCCAAGAAATAAGCCCTGAGTTCGTTTCCGTTTCCTTTTATAAAATATTTGGCTATCCTACTGGTCTTGGATGTTTGTTGGTTAAAAAATCGGCTTTTCACAAGTTGAAAAAACCCTGGTTTGCGGGGGGTACAGTTTCATTTGTTTCGGTAAATACCGGTGGACATTACCTGCACAATAATCATGAGAAATTTGAAAATGGAACGATTAACTATCTAGATATTCCTGCAATAAAAATCGGGTTAGATTGGATAGAGTCTATTGGTATTGAAAGAATCAACGAGCGGGTAACTCAAATGACGGGATTGTTACTAGACGAAATGTTAGCCCTTAAACACAGCAACGGTCATCCATTGGTCAATGTAATTGGGCCAAAGGAAAATAGCCTTCGTGGCGCCACCATCATTTTCAACCTATACACCTTTGAAGGAAAAATTGAAAATTATTTCGAGATAGAAAATAATGCAAACGAAGCAAATATTTCATTAAGGACCGGTTGTTTTTGTAACCCTGGAATTGACGAGATTATGAGTTGCGTTAGTCCCGATGAATCTTTGAAGTATTATACTTTTATGGAAGAGGAGGATTACAATTATAAAAAATTGGTTCTGCTGCTTGGTAGAATGCGTGGAGCCATTCGAGTGTCGTTGGGGTACGTTTCTAATTTAAAGGACATCGATACATTTATCGGATTCCTGCGAGGTTATTTGAAGTAGTTGAAAATAAAATCATCTTTTTTTCAACAACTGGCAACGCACCATTCCTCTTTTAAATTCTTTCGTTATCCTAAATTCATTGGATAGCAACTTTAACTCGTTTTCACTAAAGTCATTCATCACATTCGAATAGAAAATCCATTGCTGGTTATTCAAGTCCTTTTTGACAAATGAAATTTTCGATCCTTCTAGATCAATTACAGCTGGAGAATTGATATTTGGAAAAGCAGTTCCTATTTGATCGTACGAAATATTTTGTTCATTGATGTATTCAATTAGGTCATTTCGACTTTGATAATATCCCCAATGCATAATAGTAGAATCCCAGGAAGTTGAAATCGGTTGCGGATAAATCCAAAAACTTCCAAGTATCAACAATCCAATAGCAAACCAGAGTCCTTGTTTTTTCGCTTGCCAACATTTAACGATAAGGTAAACGGCAGTAATGTCTAAGACAACAAACAATGGCAATAGATACCGATGTCCAAAAAGATGTTTGTGTAATATTAAAGTAGGCAGTAATACAAGGGCAATCAAAACAAAAAGTAGAACCAAGGATTTAAACTGATGGTCCTTAGTAAAAACCGGAATGCTCCGAAAGTAAGTCCATCCTATGATTCCAAAAATAAAGCAATGACCAAAGTCAAGCAAATGAATGCCAATAAGAGCTGTATTCCGAAGTAACCCGAGAAACCCTACCCTTTCAAAGGAAGGTGCCCAACTCGATCCTTCGTGATATCCTATCCAGCCAAATGCTTTGTAATGCGCTACTAAGAAGATCAACCCGAGTATTCCTCCTGGGATGAAATATCCAATTTTTTTCCACCAACCTTTATAATCTCCGTCCTTGATCACAAACCAAAGATATAATGCAACTCCAAGTAACATTCCTCGAGTTGAAATCATGGCCAAAAGAATAATCGCGAATATTAGATTTCTCTTAGTTCCAAAACTGATTTCGTTGAAGGCTAAAAGGAATGCAAAAATTAAAACTAGATCTGGACTAACCAAGGTTAATTGGCCCAAGAGGACAGGTTCAACTAAAAGCAAAAGGAAAACGAATCCTGCATGTGACGGAAACATATTTTTCCCCAATCTCCAAATCTGCCAAAGCAAACCAAAGACTATTGGCCACATTGCGAGATGGGTGGTGAAAAGCGATTTGCCAAAAATTGTCCACCAATAGGCAATATACATTCCAAAGAAAGGTGGATGTCCACTATCCAATTTTTGTGGTAACCAAAAAGAGGAAAAATTATTTTGAAAAAAATTGTCTGGATGAGTAGATCCAAATTGTACGGTATCCCAAAACAAACAGTGATTGAAAGAAAGTACTAATAGGATTAGCACTCCTAGACAAGTTGGAACCAATACCTTCCAATGATTATTAAAACTTAAGGAATTTCGACTTGAAGTTGAAACTTTCACTTAGAAAGCCATTTCCTTTGGGTTAGAAAGCGTGAGTTTTTGATTTAAAGCTGCTTCAATAAAATCTACAAATAAGGGATGCGGATTTTCTACAGTAGACTTCAATTCAGGATGAAACTGAACACCTACAAACCAAGGATGACTATCAAGTTCAACGATTTCAACCAAGCCCGATTTGGGATTAACCCCTGTCGCTTTTAAACCTGCACTGGTAATCTGTTCCAGATAGTGGTTATTAAATTCATAGCGATGGCGATGGCGTTCCATAATGTCTAAAGTACCATATGCCTTTTCTGCTTTGGATCCTTTTTCAATTTTACAAGGATAAGCACCCAATCTCATGGTACCACCCTTTGCAGTAATATTCTTTTGGTCCTCCATCAAATCTATGATTGGATGTTCTGGTGTAACTACTACTTCCGTCGAAGCGGCACCATTTAGCTTCAACACATTTTTAGCGAACTCTACAACAGCGCATTGCATACCCAGGCAAATTCCAAAAAATGGAATTTTGTTTACTCTTACAAACTGAATTGCATTAATTTTACCTTCGATACCTCGTTCTCCAAACCCAGGAGCCACAAGGATACCATCCAGGCCTGCCAATTTACTTGCAACTTCTTTTTCTGTACCAACTAGACTTTCAGAATGGATATTTCTGATAATGACTTTACATTCATTTTTCGCTCCACCATGAATAAAGGCTTCATGAATTGACTTGTAGGCATCCGCGAGTTCTATATATTTTCCTATCAATCCAATGGTAACTTCATGCACCGGATTTTTCAGTTTTCCCAAAAATGATTTCCACTTTGTGAGATCTGGCTCAGACCTTGGATCAAGTTGTAACTTTTTCAACGCTGTAGTATCCAAATTTTCCTTTCGCATAAGCATAGGAACATCATATATGGTCTCCGCATCTATAGCTTCAATTACCGAGTTGATATCGACATTACAGAACAGTGCTAATTTTTTTCTAATTTCTGAGTTCAATGGATGTTCCGTTCTACAAACCAAGATATCCGGTTGAATTCCATTTCTACTCATCTCCTTAACAGAATGCTGAGTAGGTTTGGTCTTTAATTCTTTTGCCGCGTTTAGGTAAGGAACCAATGTTAAATGAATAACAAGGGTATTTCCTTCTCCCAGATCCCAACGCAGTTGACGCAAGGCTTCTAAATAAGGTAGCGATTCTATATCCCCTACAGTTCCTCCGAGTTCTGTGATAATTATATCGTATGCTCCATCTTTTCCTAAGGCAACTACTCTTCTCTTTATTTCATCGGTAATATGAGGAACAACTTGAACGGTTTTACCAAGATAGGCTCCAGCTCTTTCCTTATTAATAACAGACTGATAAACCCTTCCGGTGGTAACGTTATTGGCTTGTGAAGTTGGGGTATTCAAGAAACGTTC
>CALGJW010000029.1 GCA_937930025.1 uncultured Saprospiraceae bacterium
AACAATCTCTTACAAACGGCACTCAATGGATCTTATAGCGTTCAAGTTGCAGGCGGTTACTTACGGGCAGACGCTTCTTTGACAAGCAATGAAGAGGGCCTTTTCGAATATTTCTACCATCCACAACAAAGCTATGCCATCTTCGCAGAAAAAAATTATTATGCCTCTACTTATCAGCAAATGTCGGGTTTGGAAATTGCTCAAAGAGAGGGAGCATGTCTTTACTTAGAAAAAAGAAATTGTATTAACTTAAAGGGACAGGTAAAAAATAAACATTTTGACACCTTTATCGCGGGTGCAACAATCAGTATTATCGATCAATGTAGTGGGGAAATATATACGACCACTACTGATAGAAAAGGACAATTTGAACAATGTCTTGACTGCAAATGTGCCTTTACAATTACCGCCAACAAAGTCAATTTCAAAGAAAACATAGTGGATGTTTCTACAGAAAACACTCCTTGCATCCAAGGAGTGAGTTTGAAAGAAACCATTGAATTGGAATTAGACATTTTAAATCCAGCGGATCAGAATTTGTCTCCAGATTATGTCAATCAATTTTTCACAGGCGATCCAAGTGGCAATTACACCGTTGGCCAAGTCTTAACTTTAAAAAATATTTATTACGATTTTGATAAATCCGACATCCGATCAGATGCCGCTTATGAATTAGATTTTTTAGTGGCGCTACTTAATCAAAAACCCACGATGGAAGTAGATTTAGCCTCCCACACAGATAGTCGAGGAGAAGCTAATTATAACTTATGGTTGTCAAAAGAGAGAGCCAAATCCGCTAGAATGTATCTAATCGACCAAGGCATTGCTGCCGCTAGAATTCATCACTATACAGGTTATGGAGAAGCCCAACCCGTTAACGATTGCTATGACGGTGTGGAATGTTCGGAAGAGGCCCATCAGTTGAATCGACGAACGGAGGTGAAAATTGTAGGGTATAAGGATAATTTGTCTAGTTCATTGGAAACGGGAAATGAGTAAGCACTTGTATGGGCAATCCCTTGTGGTTGCCCTGCAGCTAGGGCAACCACAAGGATTGCCCATACAAGCAAAGTCACCTTTTTACCTCATTTCGACTATATCCTCCTTTTTTCATAGCTTTACAGAAACATACAAGAAAAAACTAAAACAAACCAATCATGCCTTTCTACCCAGAACTAAGAATTTCATCAAGGGATTCTGCTAAGTCGAAAATAAAAAAAATAAGAACTGCTAAAAGATTAAAGCTATTAAAAGCAAAACTAGCGGAACACTTTTTAGACGCAAAAAAAGAACCCTGTATTGGGGAGACTAAAAATAACAGCATAAAATTAGCGACTTGGAATATTCGGAAATTTGGCGCCAGTAAAGAAGGGGGTCGAGATTTTGAAGCGATGTATTATATAGCAGAAATTATCGCCTGTTTTGATATTATTGCAGTACAAGAAGTATTGGCAGATCTCAGCGGTATCCGACGATTATTAGGGCTACTTGGCTCAGATTGGGATTATATCGCAAGCGATGTAACGGATGGCGATCCTGGAAATGGCGAAAGAATGGTTTTTTTATACAACCGTAGTCAAGTTCAATTTACCAATATTGCGGGAGAATTAACGTTAAAGGAAGGCACAAAAATTCGTGCGGCTTTTGGGGAACGCATAAAATTGGAAAAAGGCTTGCAATTAAAATTGGGCCGAAAAGAAGAAAAAACGCATGCCGCAAAAATAAGAACAGATAGCGCTGGAAATTCAAAATTAAAGACGGATTTGACGATTCCTTTATCAGATAGTGTTTTAGAATTACCCGAAGGCACTAGCTTAGTACTTACCAAAAATGCACTCGTTGAAAGTACGGAAGAAGGGAAAATAAAACTACCCAGCATCGTCCTTGGAAAAAATGCTCGGCTAAAATTTCCTGAGAATTCCTTTGATGACTCGCTTCGACAATTCGCTAGGACGCCCTATATCATCTCTTTTCAGGCGGGTTGGTTGAAGCTCAATCTATGTACCGTACATATTTATTATGGGAGTGCGAGCGGGACTAAATTGATCCAAAGAAAGAGTGAAATCGAACAATTAACAAAGGCTTTAGCAAATAAAGCCAAAAAAGAATTCCAATTAGATGATAAAACTTTTCTAGGTGTTTTAGGAGATTTCAATATCGTTGGCCACGATCATCCCACAATGACCGCCTTGGAATCTAACGGTTTTGAAGTAGACGAAAAATTAAAAACGATTCCCGGTTCCAATGTAGAAAGGGATAAATTTTATGACCAAATTGCTTTTTGGAATCCTTCTCGAATTGCAGACTACGCTACTTTGGAAGTAAAAGCAGCCAATATTTTTGACTTTTTCGAGTTTGTCTATACGAAGGAAGACAAAGTTATTTACGAAAAAGAAATAGGAAAAACGCTTACAGATAGAAAGTATAAAGATTGGCGCACCTATAAAATGTCAGATCATTTGCCGATGTGGGTAGAATTGCGGACAGATTTTGGAGAGGCTTATTTAGATACTATTATTGAGGAGGTAACTTAAGATAGAAGTTAGAGGTCAGATCGTCCTTACAGGACTGTCAGAAGGTATTGTGTGAAAAACCAAAAGTTCTTTGAAAAAAATAATAAATTTGTTACTCGAAGGAGGTACTCGAAAGAATATCATCCAGAGTAGGCG
>CALGJW010000030.1 GCA_937930025.1 uncultured Saprospiraceae bacterium
TCTCATTCTTGAAAAATGCTGGAGCTAAAGTGATGACCAAAAAGGCCACTGAAACTGCGCATAACGAAGAAACACTAAGATTGCAGCAAGAATTGCTGAACAAGCAGAAGATGATTCTTCTTCGAGGAGTCGTAACAAGTTTGGGTATTAAGGTTCAAAACTTAGAAATGGACTTGAACGGAGACAAAGTAACCGTATACGGTCTTGCAAAATCACAATCTGACAAGGAAAAGGTGATTCTGGCTATCGGAAATGTCAACGGAATCGGATTTGTAGACGATCGGATCTCTGTTACTAAGGAAGTTAAGAAAGAATCGAAATTTTATGAAGTTAAGCGAGGTGACACCTTAGGGAAGATCGCAAAGCTTTTTTATGGCGATGCTTCTAAGTATCCAAAGATTTTCAAGGCGAATCAGCCATTGTTGAAGGATCCGAATAAAATTTATCCGGGTCAAACGTTGAGAATACCGTAATAGAAGGAGATTTAAGAAATTAATAGCCTGGGATGTATTGTCCTGGGCTTTTTTATTGGGGAGTCTGGGTTCTTGGGTCGAAAGTTTTGCGAGGAGGGGGCTAGGTTCTTGTCGCTAGGTTCGAATGTTTTGCGAAGGGTTCTGGATTCTAGGGTTGAATGTTTTGCAAAGGGTTCTGGATTCTGGTTGCCAGTCACTGAGGTCGAATATATTTTGAAGGGTAATGGATTTTAGTTGCTCGGCGTTTGGGTTGAATTTATTTTGAATCGAAAAAGTGGTGAACTGGGAACTGGGTGCTGGAGGTAGAAATAGCAAGTATGGAGCTAAAGCTGGGGGGCGGCTCGCGCGCGCGTACGCGATTGAACCCTTGTCTCAAGCCATTCATTTAGCGTAATTGTTTGATTTACAGCAAATTGATCTATTCTCAAATTCACCTAATAAGCTGGGCTATCTATGATGGTGACTAATTTTCAGACCTGTCGACCTTTGGTGGAAAATTAATAGAAAGGGGTTTTTAAGGCTGACAAAAGGAGGTTAGGGATTTAATGAAATGCCGCGTGAATTGGAATTAGTGGCGAGCTAAAGCTGGGGGGCGGCTCGCGTGCGCGCACGCAAGTGAACCTTTGTCTTAAGCTATTCGCTTAGCGTAATTGTTTGATTTACAGCAAATTGACTTGCTCTCAAATTCACCTGATAATTGGGCAATCTATGGTGGTGACTAATTTTCAGACCTGTCGACCTTTGGTGGAAAATTAAAAGAAAGGGATTTTTAAGGCCGACAAAAGGAGGTTAGGGATTTAATGAAATGCCGCGTGAATTGTAATTGGTGGCGAGCTAAAGCTGGGTGGCGGCTTGCGCGCGCGTACGCGAGTGAACCCGTGTCTTTAGACACCCCATGAATGTAACTAATTGAAATTCAGCATACTAAAAACCCTCAAATCACTCATTCAACCCCCAATCATACTCCATAAATTCTATGGAACCTATAACCTTAGTGGTTGAATATCGATTGATAAATCCCTTCAAATCGCCAAAGTCTTGTCCATACCAATCAAAAATCTTAGACACCTTAGCTCCAGACTCCTTAATATGATTGTAAGAACCATTGTTGATAAATGACTTGGTTTGCTTTTGGAAATTGGATTCTAAATTAGTCGCAGTCCAAGCTTGATTTAGAAGTGGAGGGCATGATTTGGCAGCACAGTTAACGGCAAAATGAATTCGAGCATCTTTAAATTTTGGTCTTAGAATTTCGTTTTCAATTTGATTCAAAGAATAGGTTTTTTCACCCAACTTAATCCATTTTCTGTCCCAGGGCTTGCCTCCATCCAGATCCATTATACTAGCTATTGGATAGTTATCTAGTATTAACTTTATCGTAAAGGCATTATATGCATTTATCCAATAAGCCATTTTTTCTTCCCGACTCCAATTAGAAGCTATAGGATTAGCAGCTAAATCCTTACAATATGCTACCAATTGGTTTTCATCCGATTTGAAACTTTTATAATCCACTTTGCCAGTGTTCGACACATACTTTTGCAGCAGATCATTCCACTTGCTATGATCTGGACGAATGGCCACTTCTATTGGGGAAGAGTCTTCCATTAGTTTTGGGGGATTTGGAATGACTTCGGTTGCCTCTTCAATCTTTTCATTGACTTTAGAAAAATCAGCTTGAGTTGCCGGTTTTGGACTAGATTGTTCTACTATTTCCTCCTTTTTAGGTTCTTTTATTGGTGCTTGGAGTAGCTTTTCTTTTTTTGATTTGCCTTTATTGATAGTATTTGCGCGCACTGCTTTTACGGGCTTTGTCTCAATTGTTTGCGGTAATTTTACTGCTTTGGGTGAATTAGTAGGTTGTTCGACTTTTACTTCATCCATCATTGCCACACTTCCCCTTAATTCTCTTTCGACCATAGGGTCAATGATCTCAGGCTCAACTACCGTTTCTTTAGTTACTGGTTGCCCACAACCGAAGAGGATAAAGCAAACAGCAGTAAAAATAATATTCTCGATCCAACCTCTTTTCATAATTTTAAAAGTTTTCATTGTTTAAATAAGACGTTCAAATCATTATAAAAGTTCACATAGATAACGAAATCTGTAGTTAGAAGCCTGACTTATTTCAAGTATTTGGTTGATGCCGGACCCTTTGTTTGGTTACTTTTAGGGGACGAATACATTTTTTCATGGATCAGGGCGTTTTAAATTAACGCAAATTCTGTTGTTACATAATTATATTGTCAGATCAAGGCTTTTCAAGAAATCAGCATGTAAAATTGATGAGGTATTGCTAGTTTTGTGTTGCTAAAAAACGGGTTGAAATAAATGAGTGTTTCCATATCGAATTTAACGAAAGACTACGGCGGACAATTAGCCGTGAATGACGCTACTTTTGAAGCAAAACCTGGCGAAATTCTAGGCTTTCTGGGCCCGAACGGCGCTGGCAAGTCTACAACGATGAAAATAGTTACCTGCTTTATTCCCCAGACTTCAGGCGAAGTTCAGGTTTGCGGTTTGGATACTAGAACGGATTCCATTGAAGTACGTCGGCAAATTGGCTATTTACCCGAACACAATCCGCTTTATAAAGATATGTATGTGAAAGAATATCTGCAATTCGCGGCTCGTTCCCACAAATTAGGGAATAGCAAAAGTCGAATTGCTGAAATGATTGAGATGACAGGACTTGGTCGAGAACAGCATAAACAGATTAAAGCATTATCTAAAGGATATCGTCAAAGAGTTGGGCTAGCTCAAGCTATGTTGCACGATCCGGCAGTTCTTATTTTAGATGAGCCTACCTCTGGGCTCGATCCAAACCAACTTTCAGAGATTAGATCATTGATTAAACAGATTGGTAGGGAAAAAACCGTAATTTTTTCTACGCATATCATGCAAGAGGTACAAGCCTTATGTGACCGAGTAATCATTATTAACCAGGGGAAAATTGTGGCCAACGATTCAATAGAAACTTTGCAATTGAAAACCCAAGGGAAGGTAGCTATCAAGGTTGAATTTTTAAAAGCTCCGGCTGAGCAAAAATTATTGAGCATTGATGGGGTAGAGGAAGTGAAAAATTTAGGGAACCAAAGTTTTCAATTGATGACTAATGGCGATAAAGATTTACGCCGAGATATTTTTGAATTTGCAGTAAATAATAAATACATCCTTTTGGGAATGGAAAAGGAAGTCTCTACTGTTGAAGATGTATTTAAGTTATTGACGAAATAGATTTATGGTAAGTATTTTTTGGAAAGAAATAAACGGAATATTTAGTTCTCTGATCGGATACATGGTCATAGGATTATTTTTATTGTTGATGGGATTAATGCTCTGGGTTTTTCCAGACTATAGTATCCTTAAATACAATTACGCCAGTCTACAACAACTTTTTGATATCGCACCAGTCATTTTTCTATTTCTTATTCCCGCTCTTTCTATGCGAACCTTTGCTGAAGAAAGTCAAACTGGAACAATAGAATTGCTTGCAACAAAACCAATCACGGATTGGGCTATAGTTTTAGGGAAATTTTTTGCTGGACTTTTGCTCGTAGCTTTTTCTTTGCTTCCCACATTGTTGTACTACTATACCATTTCAAGCTTAGGGTCTCCTCCAGGCAATATCGATTCTGGAGCGGTAGCTGGTTCTTACATCGGACTCTTTCTTTTGGCGGCGGTTTTTGTAGCAATCGGAAATTTCGCCTCCTCACTAACCGATAATCAAATCGTTTCATTTGTTCTTGCAGTACTACTATGTTTTATTTTCTACTGGGGTTTTTCATTCATTAGTAATCTTCCAATTTTTGTTGGAACCTCAGATACTTTAGTACAAAAATTGGGAATTGAATTCCATTATCATAGTATTAGCCGTGGGTTGATCGATACCCGAGATATGATTTACTTTTTCTCAATCATCGGACTTTTTATTTACCTAACCCAAGTTTCCTTGGATAAAAGAAAATGGTAAATATGAAAGGGAATAGAAAAATACAAGCCATTGTCCAGTTAGGATTAGTCATAGGAATTATCCTATTTGTAAATGTTATTGGCAATTACTTTTATACTAGTTTTGACTTAACTGAGGAAAAACGATTTACCCTGACTTCGGCGACAACCGAAACACTATCAGAATTGAAAGGGGAAGTGTTTGTCCGAGTTTTTTTAGAGGGAGAATTTCCGGCAGGAATGCAACGCTTGAGAGATGCTACCGAAGAAATGCTAATTGATTTTCGCTCTATTTCTCCTAGAATAAATTATAGCTTTGATAATCCAACTGATGGCACAGTAGAAGAAGTTAATGCTCGGAAAGAACAATTGGCTTCAGTTGGAATTAATCCAAGTTCACTTAATGTTCAAGGAGTGGATGAACAAAAGAAAATTCTTTTCTACCCTTGGGCGCTTATTAACTATGGTGATCGTAAAATAGCCGTCAACTTGCTGGAAAGTACTGGGCTTGGAAAAATTGATGATGTCACCATAGGTAATTCCATCGCTCTAATGGAATATAACCTGGCTAATGCTATTCAAAAGGTTACCATGTTTGAACGGCCTACGATTTTGTTTACGCAAGGACATGATGAATTAAATGCTCGACAAACTCAAGACTTAAGAAAAGATCTTTCCGCTTTTTATGAGGTTGGTCTGATTGGTTTAGATTCAGTCGTTTCTATTGACCCAAGAATTGACCTAATGGTTGTGGCTCAACCTAAATCAACCTTTTCAGAAAAAGATAAATTTAAAATTGATCAATACTTAATGGGCGGTGGTAAAATTATTTGGTTTATTGATCGAATGGGAATTTCTCTGGATAGTCTACGTGCCAGACCTAATTTTATTCCAGCTGAACATCCATTAAATATTGATGACTTATTGTTTAAATATGGAGTGCGAGTAAAGCCAAATTTGGTGCTTGATTTAGATTGCACCAGAATTCCATTAATATCTGGACAACTTGGATCAGGGAACCAATATGAACTCTTTCCTTGGTATTATCACGCGCTGGTTTCTCCTAAGTCTAAACATCCAATTGTAAAATCTTTGGATTTAGTCAACATGTATTTCCCTAGTACAATTGATTTGGTAAAAACAAAAACAAATATTGAATCAACCATCCTACTAGAAAGTTCAGAATACACACGACTTCAATTTTCCCCGGTAACTGTGAACTTTGAAGCCCTAAGATACAAACCAGATCCTACGAAATTTAATAAAGGCAAACAACCGCTCGCTGTGTTATTAGAAGGAGAATTTGCCAGTTTATATGAAAATAAAGTTTCCGATCAGATGATGGATGGACTCAAACAAATTGGAATGGAGTACAAAGCTAAATCTGTTGATACAAAAATGATTGTTGTTTCAGATGGGGACCTTCCCAAAAATTTATATGATCCATCAAGCAAGAATTTTCAACCTTTGGGATTTAATCGGTTTGAACAACATATTTTTAAAGGAAATAAAAATTTCGTAGTCAATTGTATCGAATTTTTATTAGATGATAAGGGAGTAATTGAAGCTAGAGGTAAAGATATAAAGCTGAGATTACTGGATAAGGTGAAAATCGAAAAGGAGGAAGGATTTTGGCAATTCATTAATGTAGCTTTGCCCTTGATACTTTTGAGCTTTTTTGGTTTTGTTTTTAATTATTGGAGAAAAAGAAGATATACAAAATAGACTGCTATGAATCGTACTATACTTTTATTTTTGTTATTTATATTACTCGGAGGAGTTGCTTACTATATTTTGAATAAGGAAAAACCAAATTCTTCCCTGCAACATTCATATGATACGGATTTTACAGTAGACAACGCAGATGACATACATAAAATATTTATAGCTGATCGGAAAGGGAATCAAGTTACCATGATCAGAAAAGAAAATTTTTGGGTTAATAAAAAAGATCAACGTATCAGAGAAATGCCCATTCAGAAATTACTGAAAATTTTTACCGAAGTTGAGTACAAGTATCTACTGAGTGAGCCGGAACAAAAGAATTTAATTAAAACTATTGCTACGCTTGGAATTAAAGTAGAGGTCTACGACAAAAACGATAAAGAATTATTGTCCTTTTATGTAGGACCGAATTCTAGAGATCACGAAGGAACTTATATGATCAAAAAAGATTCGAATAAACCGCAAATTATGAATCTTCCTGGGTTTATTGGCGAACTTAGACCGTACTTTGACATGGTAGGAGATGATTGGAGAGATAGAACCATTCTTCGATTCGAACGAGAAGATATTGCCGCTATTGAATTGGAGTATCCAAAGCAAAAATCAAAATCGTTTAGATTGAGTAGGGTGGACGGTGTTGAAACAGTTACTCCGTTAGATAAATTTACCGTCCCTAAAAAAGGAAAGCCTAACGCCAGTATAGTTGATGTATATTACGAGGAGTTCAAACGATCTATCGCTGAAGATTTTAGAAACCAGTTGACCAATGAAGATGCCGTTTTAGCAACACTGCCTTTTGCGAATTTGAAAGTTATCAATAAGAAAGGCGAGGAGCATAAAATTAAATTTATTCCCTTAGTCACGAACAATACAGATGAAACTGGAAGGCCACTTTCTGGGGATGATGCGACCCAAAGGTACTTCGCTCAGCTAAATGATGATATTTATTTGACCCAGCATCATGCACTCAAAGGAATTTTTATTTCCTACGAATCATTTTTTAGATAATGAAAAAAATAATTATCCTTGGTTTTTTATTTCTATTGATTGGAATCTATTCCTTTCAACAAGAAGATCATCTTTCTTGTAAGGAAGATGCAGCCTGGGGTTTTTTCGGGCACAAAAGAATAAATAGACTTGCAGTTTTCACCCTCCCGCAAAACCTCTTTGGTTTTTACAAGAAAAATATTGAGTACATAACTGAACATGCTGTCGATCCGGACAAACGTAGATACTCCACAAAATTTGAAGCTATTCGACATTATATAGATATCGATCATTGGGATACTTATCCTTTTGAAAATGTCCCAAGAAGATATTCGGATGCTGTACTCAAAAATATTCGGATTTATCAATTGAATACTGACCAAGATACAATCGCAGAATTTTTTGTGGATGAAAAAGATTGGGGAAAAGATAGCATTAACATCATTTCAAAAAATGCAGCACCTTCCCTGGTGAATTATAGAGACCTTCAGCAATTTTTTATGACCAATATTTTTGGTCCTCAACGTTTTGAAGACGAATGGAAAATTCAATCTAGTTTTTACCAGTCGGCACTCGGAATTTCATTGAAGGAACAAACAGAAAATATTTACTTTGAAGATCAGTTTTCTGGATATGGAATTCTTCCATATTACTTGATGACAATGAAAAATAAATTGACCAATGCTTTCAAAAGTGGGAATGCAGAAAAAATTCTAAGGATTTCTGCTGACTACGGTCATTATATAGGAGATGCTCATGTACCATTGCATACCACAGAAAATTATAATGGTCAAATGACGAACCAAATAGGAATCCATGGTTTTTGGGAAAGTCGAATTCCTGAATTGTTCGCAGATAAGGAATGGGATTACTTAGTTGGAGCTTCAGAGTATATTGATGAACCAAGTGAGTTTTTCTGGGATATATGCCTCGCAAGTCACCTCTTGGTTGATTCGGTGTTAACAATTGAAAAACGATTGAGCAAGACTTTTCCAGTAGATCTTCAAAATTGCTATACCGATCGGAATGGCAGAAATATCCGAACACAATGTGAGGAGTATTCTCGGGCGTTTGACGATGAAATGCGTGGAATGGTGGAAGAAAGAATGCAAGCTTCTATAAAATCGCTTGGTTCTATATGGTACACCTGTTGGGTGGATGCTGGAAGACCTAACTTGGATGATCTTTCTTCTGACAAAACTGCAATTGCCCAATCTGATAGTATTTCTCAATCTCGTGATATAAAAATCAAAACGAGGAATCACGACTATTAAAATTCCTTACTTTTGTCCTTTATGAAGCAACCAATACTAATTGCACTCAAAGGCCTTGCTATGGGAATTGCCGAAACAATCCCAGGTGTTTCCGGAGGAACAATTGCCTTTATCACTGGGATTTACGAAAGGTTGATAAATAGCATCAAAGCCTTTTCCCCTCAGTTATTGACCACGCTGCGAAAAGATGGAATTGGAGCCGCTTGGGATCGAATCAATGGCAACTTTCTCGTTTCTCTTGTGATCGGAATGTTCATGGGAATAATCTTTGGTGTTTTGGTGGTTTCACATTTGTTAGATAATTACCCTCCGATCATTTGGGCCTTCTTTTTTGGCCTTATTATAAGTTCTGTTATTTACATTGCTCGACAAATTGAGAAGTGGAGGGCACTTGAAATATTAGGAATGATCCTTTCCACCGTTTTGGCCTATTGGCTGACTATGGTAAGTCCAGCCTCTGGAACTGAAGCCCTTTGGTTTGTATTCCTTTCTGGTGCCATCGCTATTTCCGCACTTATCCTCCCTGGTATTTCCGGTTCCTTTATATTGTTGATCATGGGGATGTACGGTGTAATTCTTTCCGCTGCAAAAAGTGTATTGAAGACTTTTGACACCACCGATATGTTGATCATGGCCGTTTTTTCATTGGGATGTATCGTTGGGTTAATGACCTTTGCCAGAGTGATATCATGGACGTTTAAAAATTATAGAAGTATTACTTTGGCCGTGCTCACAGGTTTCATGATTGGATCGTTGAATAAAATTTGGCCTTGGAGAAATGTACTTTCTTATAGAGAAAACTCTGGAGGAGAACAAGTTCCTTTTTTAGAACAATCCGTTTTGCCAAATGCCTATGATGGAGAACCATTTTTAATCTTAGCAATAGTCTCGTTAGTTGTTGGATTTATTTCTGTTTTTCTTTTTGAAAAATTAGGAGGAGCTAAAGAAAACAAGGTTGACTAAAAATTTTAATTTTTACAAAATTACGCGCTTAAAATATCCTCATGGAATATAAAACAAATGATAATTACAAACATTTGCTAGGTCTTATAGGCTTACCATTAGCCCATAGTTTTTCAAAGCAATACTTTTCAGAAAAATTTG
>CALGJW010000031.1 GCA_937930025.1 uncultured Saprospiraceae bacterium
TACCGTGATGTCCAAGAATTCACCACCAGACTTGAGTTTCCTGGTGAGTTCAATGTCAGCGGTACTCGGTTTTAAATTGCCTGACGGATGGGAATGAGATAACACAATACTACAAGCGGCGCATTTTAATGCAGTTGCAAAGATGAGTCTTGCGTCAACCACCGTTCCAGCAATACCACCTGAGGAGACATTAAAGATTCCAAGCACTCGATTAGCTCTGTTGAGCAGGAGTACCTTGAAATCTTCAAACAAGGAAATACGATTAAGATTCCAGTGTTCAATAAAAATGTCATAGGCATCACTAGATCTTGCAATTTGAGGCATTTGTTGTGGATTACGAATAGGCTGATAGATGACCTGCACCTCAGCTACCTTGAATAAGTTTGAATTATCCATGTCGATTGAATTTAATCTTGAAGAAATTAGCAGGGAAGAGTAAGTTGTTAAAGAACACTTTTTAAATAGCTTTATAATTGACTTTAATACTTTGAAACTCTCTTAAACTGCTTTGTCCTAGATAGTCTAGCAGATCACTTCGCTTTTGTGAAAAGGTGCGTTTGAGGTACGCAAGTCCTACGTTTTGAACTCTTGAAAAATTAAGCGAAATAAAGCTAGTCCCATCCGGTTGCTCCATGTTTTCTGCTCGCCTTCAGCTAATTACCGTCAAGCGGATTCAAACCACAAGGAATGCTCTTCTTGGATTTCTAGTTCTCCTCCGTCAAACAGAACTCCTATGAATTTTCCTCCTTGCTGGTTATGATCCTTGCTCGCCGGGAATCGCCTACGTAATCAGAAAATCATTAAACAACCGTAAGGAAATGCCTTACACAAAAATTTTAACCATGAGTACTACAACCGTAAAAGCATCGTCAAATGGCACAGCAAAAAAGCCTATTGCGAAAACTAAGACGACTGCAAAAGTCACTATTGCCAAACAGGCATTGCCACAACTAAATCTGGAAGATCGAATCCAACGCGTCACTGAGCTACAAGGTCTAACCGCCAAACGAGCCCGCGTTCTTGAAACGTTGAACAGACTACGCACCTTCAAATTCTCAGGGGATGACTCTGCGATGCTGGAGATCAAGGACGCAGCAAATAACAAATTTAATACAAGCAATAATGGCTTGATTGGCTTGTTATCGGAGCACTTAGAAACCTTGCTTCAGAGCAAATTGGATGAATTGAACAAGGTGATTATTGAATTTACCTTATAGAATTGGTGTTTGGGTATCCTCGGAGGCTTCGGCCTTTGGGGATTTTTTTGTTTTGAGTGAGTAGGTCGACAATAGTCAGCCTATACTTTTTCGAAAGTAAAGTTTGGAATAAATTAGAAAATCAGTAATATTCACTAATTTGGCCGCTCGCTGCAACGATACCTTGAGAAGGCGTCCAAGTTTTGGTTTTAATAGTTCGTTTCAATTCATTTAAAATAACTCTAAAGCATTAAATCATGAGATTTATTTGTATTTCAATTTTTGTTTTTTGCATTTCGGCTGTATTAATTGGCCAACCTACTTCAATGGTGATGAAAGACCATATTGAATATCTATCACCTAAAGGAGCTATTTCTTTGGGAATAGACCAAACGATGAAAACTACTCCAACACAACGGCTTGATGGCTATGTCTACAAAAAAGCTACAACTCCCGGAAGCCAACTAGAAAACGATCAAAAAAGAGTATATGAGTATGATAGCCAACATAATTTCACCTTAAGGGAAGATTATTCTTGGGATGCAAATGGCAATATTTGGCAAATTGATTCTAGGATTGTTCGTGTCTTCGATTCTAATAATAACTTAACTGAACGAACCAGCTATTTCAATTGGAATTCCTCCAATAATACCTTTGACTCTGGCAATAGGCTAGTTAATACGATCCTAAATAATCAGGTAATGGAAGTTCTCGTTTCCGAGCTAAATGCATCGCAAATTTGGGAAAATTCAGAGAAGCATGTCTATAACTATAACTCTTCTAACGAACTAGAAGAAATCGTTTATTCTGAATTGGTCGCTGGACAATGGATTATCGTTCAGAGAAATAGATCTACCTTTGATTCAAATGGAAATGAAACATTAAGGACTTTGGATGATTATTCTAATGGAAATTGGTCTCCTAATAATAAAATCGAATACGTACATAATACGAATAATGACATAACCAAACTAACCAAAAGTAACTTTCAAAATGGAAGTTGGATCTATGAATTTCGGTATAACTTCGCATATCTAGCCAATGGATTGGAAGAGGAATCAATTCTTGATTTTTGGATAAATAATAGCTGGTTTCCATTAAATAAATTTGGAAACACCTATGACAATCTGCTTAACCATTCTGAATCTTTATTATACAATAGTAGTGGGCCAATATGGAGTATCAGTGTAAAGGAAATTTACACATACAATAATGGATTTCCATTTTCCGAACTGATTTCTCCATTTAATGAATACACTTTTAGACATCAACGACTTGTGGATACGATAAAGATATTTGATCAATCTTCCAGTCAATTCATTGTTGACGGTGTTCAGGAATACAATTGGACAGACCTACTTGCTTCGCCTATAGAAAATCCGACTTTGCAACCATCTAAGTTAACAGTTTTCCCGAATCCTGCACAAGATTATCTTCAGTTCAACTTATCAAAACAAACACAACCTGTCTTGGTTGAATTATTTAGTTCAACAGGGCAATTCATTACCCAGCAACAACTTAATGAAGCCACGATGCTGTTACCCAAGCTAACCAACGGATACTACTTTTATCGAGTAAGAGATGGGGATCAGGACTACTCTGGTAAATTTGTGATCAAAAATTAAGGAAAACTATCTTTTCTAGAAAAGCGACAGATATTCTTGTTGTGTCTGAGTTAGTATCACTAAAGCACTATTTCGGCACATCTCTATTAATAGACCAGCATTCCCATAGACATAAAATTCGGCCATTGGCTCAAATAGCTTAGAAAATGTCCGATCAAAATAGGTGTAAACCTCCTCCTTAGAATAGAAGGTAGCATCAGTTCCTAGTAAAGACAACTCCCAGGAATCTTCGTATATGGCAAGAAGAAATTCACCAACGTAAGAATCCAGGATGAGACCATCTGTCGCTAAAAAACGCTTTAGATTGGCTGTTGACAAATGTGTTTCGAGCATGCTCGAAATAGTTTGAATATTGGACATATTGAGTTAATTGATTAAAGTTGATAATCGCTCAAAATGCTTATAACGCTTGGGTTATAGTGTATCAGCTTGTTTTCGACAAAGCAAAGGGTGCGTTTTTTATACACATTTGTGTATTGACAAGATTTCTGATCCATGCTATTGTAGTCAACATGCCCTTCCTTATTTCCAGCAGAAAATTGACTCTCCGTTCAAATCCGGTACAATGTAATTACATTACAAGTAATAAACTCGTTGCCCAAAAGGGACGAATTCGGATGTTATGTTCGAATAGGAGATCAAACGACGGGGAATTACATCTTTACTATCTGGTTTATTCCAGATGGATGTGTTATTCTATTTAAGCCTGTACAGGTGGCCCGCTCGGTTTGATCTCCGGCGGGTCTTTAAATTATGGAAAATTAAAATTTGAACAAGTTGAAGCGATTATAAGCAACTTTAAGCACATCGATCATGGCTAAACTAAAGATATACGCAAAAGGATTTATTGCCAATATGACAAACTACGGACTGGCATCAGATACCATTACAAAACACAAACGTTATTTAACAAAAGGGGTTCTACCTGCTATTGGTGATTTAGAAGCGAAAAAAATAAAATTGGAGGATTGTTCCTTAGTTTTGGTAGAGGCAAGAAAGCAATTTCCGAATACCAAAACCTGCGAGCATCGAACCATGTTAACGCTTCGGAAATTTCTTGAATACGTGCAAAACAACCATATCCGTATGCGATTTGAGTGGCAAGCGGTTAGAGTTCCCAAACGACTGCCTCATCGTGCTCCAGATAGCTTTTCACTAGAAGAAATGAAGGAAATTTGTGAAGCATGTGATCTTTCCAATTTCTATGATTTGAGAATGCGATTTTTGATCGAATCGATCTTTCGTGCCGGATTTAGAATTTCAGAATTACTATCTCTAAACCGCTTTAAAGATATAGATGTAGAGAAAGAAATATTCCGAATTTATGATGCAAAATCGGGTAAGGAAGAATGGAAAACTGTTCCTGGAATTCGTCCAATTTTAAAGCGTATGCTTGCTATGAGAAAGGACGAAAACCCTGCATTGTTAATTGGTGGGAAACATTATTGGGAAACAGGAGCATTAGACAAGGACGGCGCACAAAGTCATATGCGTCGATTCAAAAAACGATTTGACGGAAAGGTCAGACATACTTTAGGCTTTCATAAAATTAGGAGAACTCATTGTACTTTCCAATTGCGTAACGGTATTGACATT
>CALGJW010000032.1 GCA_937930025.1 uncultured Saprospiraceae bacterium
ATTGACAAGAAATTAATGAATGATATGAAACGGATAGTAGGGAAATATTAAATAGGGGTTATGTTAAATAATCCAGACCCCAAATCTTGGGTCGTTTAGCATTTCAGCAGTTAGTACTTCACCCCAGTTGGAATCATTGTATGATACAGTTTCCCAGTCTGTTGTGCTTTCGAGCCAAGGAGTAGCTGTAGCGGCATTTAACGCACTTGTAGAATAGTTTGGTAATCTTAATCTTACCTCACCATCTAAAATGTCCTCGTTTTGAAAATTCCTTCTTGTGATGTTAATGTTTACATCCGTAATAACAGCATTACAAGGAATATTAAAGCCATAGTCAGCAAGAACAAAAGGTCTTGTTGTTGTCGCTAGCGTACTCATGTTAACTCTAGCTCCAGCACCATCGATTGGTCCTGCTGCATCAGCAACAGCTCCCCATACACTTCCGGTATAGCCTGTTAAAAAATTCCCTGCTAGGGTACCGAAAGAGGCATCTGTTACAGCGCCTACTGCCGTTACTCCCTCAGAAAAACTGACATTCGTCATGTTTCCTTCTTCATCACAAAATATTGTCTCTACGTTGCCCGCAATTGACATGCTTGTGAGTGAAGTGAAAATTAAAATACCTAAAATCGATTTTAGGGATTTGAAATTTAAATTTGAAAAATACATCCGTAACTTCTTTAATTATGTTTGAAATTGTCGCTTCAGGCAGAAATTTCCTGCTGAAGTGGATATACTATTTGAGGGAGGGGAACAATTCAATCTATAGAATTCTCACAAATATAATTAAACCATATATATATTAGAGAATATTTTAATATGTAATTTATTGTTTTTGACCCTTTTAAGAGCGACTTTTGGTCATTTTAGACAGATTTTCACCATTTTCGATAAAATTCTCTAAATTCTAGCTTTCCCTTCTTATTATCTTCAGTTTTTTGATGTTGGTAGATAAAGTTGATTTTTTGCAACATTTTAAAGTTTCTTTGCGTCATTACCTCGTCGTGCATTTTTAAATTATAGATCCAAAAACCAGTGTTAGATCTTTTAAGTACGTCGTCAATTAGCAAAATGAAGAACTTATTAACTTGCCTAATATTGATTCAAGCCCTTTGTCTTTTGAGCCAAAAGGAACAAACAAAACTCCCAGAAAGGTTACTTGAAGCATACAATACTTCCGAAGCCATAAAAATTGACGGAGTATTGGATGAAGTTGATTGGTCTAAGGCTCAGATGTCAAATGGATTTACTCAACGCAATCCTAACCCAGGAAAACCAGCCAATTATGATACAGAGGTAAGAGTCATCTATGACAATGAAGCAATCTATATTGGTGCATTGGTCAAAGACGATGTTGATTCGATGTCTTTCCAAATGACTGAGCGAGACGGATTAAGCAATGCAGATTGGTTTGGGATGATTTTTTGCCCATATCAGGATGGAATCAATGGGGTAGGTTTTATCATCACTTCCCAAGGAGTACAATTCGATACCAAATATTCAGCAATTGGGGAAGATACCCAGTGGGATGCAGTATGGGATGCAGAAGTCAGTATAGTAGATCAAGGATGGCAAGTTGAAATGATGATTCCATATTCAGCATTGAGATTTCCTGATAATAATGTCCAGACTTGGGATATCAATTTTGTAAGAAATATTAATAGGAAACAAGAAACTACTTTTTGGTATCCCGTTGACCGCCAATTGAATGGGTTTTTAAACCAAACAGGTCAATTGTATGGAATTAAAGATATCAAATCCCCGATCCGATTATCTGCTACACCCTTTGTAGCAGGATATCTCGACGTATTAAAAGAAGGAGAAGTTGTTTCAGATCCTCAGGTCAGTTCTGCTCGATCCTTCACAACAGGTATGGATATCAAGTATGGTCTCAGTGATGCTTTTACACTCGATATGACTTTGATCCCTGATTTTGGGGAGGCCCAATCTGATAATCAAGTATTGAATCTTTCGCCTTTTGAGATTGAGTTTGATGAGAATCGTCAGTTTTTTACTGAAGGAACGGAGCTTTTTAATAAAGGTGGTTTGTTTTATTCACGTCGCGCAGGTGGAAAACCTTTGCACAGTGCTGAGGATTTTTTACAGGAAGGGGAACAGATTATTGAGGAACCTCAGAATACGCAGCTTTTCAATGCTACAAAAATTTCTGGGAGAACAAATAAAGGAACAGGAATTGGCTTCTTTAATGCAGTGGCAGGAAAAACAATGGCTACAATAGGCACTGAAGAAAATAATCGAGAAGTTGAAATCAGCCCTTTGACAAATTACAATGTAATGGTTGTCGATCAAAATATAAAAAACAATTCTTTCATTTCATTGATCAACACCAACGTGACAAGAGTAGGAGATGATTACGATGCAAATGTATCGGGACTTGTTTTTGATTTGAAAAACAAAGATCAAAGTTATTCCATTGAAGGTGGGCTAGGAGTAAGCCAACAATTTTTTGCAGATCAACTTCGCTTTGATCAACATGTTGATAATTTAAGTTTTGTTACCGATGTTGAAAAGAATCGATTAAAAGCTGAGAATTCAGAAATATTACGAGGACATATCTTTGGAATAGGAGTAAATAAAATCAGTGGTAAATTTGGCGGTAGTATTGCCTACTCAGAGGAGAGTCATACCTTAGATATCAATGATCTAGGTTTTCAGCGTGTTCCTAATTCTAGAGAACTTGAGTTTTCAGCAAGTTATAGCAAGTTTGAGCCTTTCGGCAAATTTAATTCCATGCAAGGAGGGATTGATGTTGAATTTGAATGGCTTTATAATCCTTCCGCTTATGCAAATACAGAGCTTAGTGTATGGGGTTTTGCTAGAACGAAATCATTTTGGGGGATTAATATTTGGTCATTTTTACAGCCTGGAATCGAACAAGAATTTTATGAACCTAGACGGCCTGGGAGATTTTTAGTTAAACCATCTAAAAGTATAACCGGTTTTAATTTAACGACAGATACAAGGAAAAATTATTATTTCTTTTTTAACGGATTCGCAGGCGGGGCTTTTGATTTGTGGGATGGTCATTGGGCTGGTATTGGTGGAGGAATCTTTTACAACATAACAGATAGGATTTCTTTAGAATTAGAATCAGAAACCAGCTATGATGAACATGATGTTGGCTTTGTAGATAATCAAGGTCTACTTGATGAAGATATTATTATGGGTGGTAGAAGGATTTCTACTTTTGTAAACTCAGGTAGAGCTATTTATACTTTCAACAAAAACATGTCTCTTAATATTCGACTAAGACATTATTGGACCAAGTTCATCTATAGTAATTATTACAAGTTAGATGACAATGGATACTTGACCGACACAAATTACAATGAATTTAATGACGGAAGTTTTAACTCATTTAATGTTGATATGGTTTACCGTTGGCGATTTGCTCCTGGTAGCGATATCTTTTTAGTTTGGAAAAATAGCATAGCAGATTTCAGTACAGATGAAAACCAAATTCAGTATAATTATAGATCAGCAGTAAGTAGACTCTCAGATTTTCCTGAAAACAATCTTGTTTCCGTCAAACTGATTTACTTTTTGGATTATGCTTCATTGGT
>CALGJW010000033.1 GCA_937930025.1 uncultured Saprospiraceae bacterium
TTCATATACAGAAATGCTGTAGGGTCCTCTCCTGTTGGCAAGTCAATACTATGGCCACTATAGACACAGGTTACCTTACCATTTATGTTGTAGATCGCACCATACATTATGTCCCTCGCATCTCCGTAATCTAAAACTGAAGCTGGCTTATAATCTTTTACAATCTCAGTAATTAATTCATCTCCTGCCAAATTTGGAAATATAGAAATTTGAGATTGCATTGACAATTGTGCAAAAAGTAACGATGCTAATATAAAATGTCTACTGGTAATAAAACGCCTCATTTTTAGAATTTGATCCATTAAAATAAAGGTACTGTTTTAAACCAATTAAAATTATAAAAGTCAGGAATAATTGTTCGAATTAAAGATGGATAAGCAATAAAATAAGAGAAGCAGCGTCTTTTATTTATCTAAGCTTTTGTAAATATTTAATCATTTTCATGTGAGGGATCACTAAATACTAAATCCAAGATAATTTCTCTTACCTGCTTTGGATCTGCCACGATAAATATATTCTGTTTACTATTTTTAGAATTAATTTGAATTCCAAGCCTGGATATTCCATAGATGTGATGAATGTCAATTCCTAATACTTCCTTGTAAGGAAGATCAAATTCTAGATCTGTATTCCCAAAATCTGAAAGAACAAAAGACAAGGCTTCTGCCCCTAGGACCAGTTCGCCTTGAATTTTGTTATAACCGTCCCATAAAATCGCTTCTACGCTCACTATTAATAATTTATATTGTAAATCTAAGGGGGATTTTATTAATGGAAAGAGGAACCTTTCAGGTGGTAAGTCAGACTTCTTACTTGGTACTGCTTCCTTTACTTTTGGTTTTAGGAACCTGACTTAAACTTTAAATAGTTGTGGCAATTGTAAGAGAAACAATGGTACCCTCTACCCTATGATCTATGTTTACATTCACGATGTCTGCATTGCTTTGATTGATGTGGGCCAATCGCTTTTTAGTTATGTCTACCCCAACAGATTTATGTGTTTTGACTCTTTCCTTTTGTTCCATAAGCTGCCCATTGTCTACAATGCTTACCGCAACGCCAGTATTTAATTTAGAAAACTTTATTGAAATGACACCTTTCTCCTTGACGCCTCGCATGCCATGTATTACCGCATTTTCTGCAAATGGTTGGATAAGCATGGGCGGTATGTAAGTTTCATACACATCAATATCCGATGCACAGTCGATACTGAATTCAAATTTTTTGTTAAGTCTCAATTGCTCTAGACTAAGGTAGTTTTCTAAAATTCTGATTTCATCAAAGAGTGATATTTTTGGCTCAATGGAGGCATTGAGATTTGCTCTAATCAATTGGGCAAATTTCCCTAAATAATCCATCGCATTTTCTTTGTCATTGTCCATAATGAAGCTCTGGATGGAATTAAGGCAATTGAAAATGAAGTGAGGATTCATTTGTGCTTGAAGGGCGGATTTTTCTAGTTGACGGATTTCTTCGGCCATCTTAGCATCATGCAACAATCTTTTTGTTCGTACTGAAAAATACTTCCATATCAATAAGGAAATAAAAATTAAACTTGAAAGATAAAACCACCACTGTCTCCAAAAAGGCCCTTTTACATTTATATGCACTTTCAATTCATTTGCTTTTGTTCTATCTGATTTATATCCTTGTATATTGATATGGTATTTACCCTCTGGCAAGATTGGAAGCTTGATATCTTCTCTTATTCTATTTTCTTGCAAAGAAGTATTATAGTTTTCTATTTGGTAAGTATACGTTCCTATCTCGTTGTTTTTTATTTGAGTACTTGTAATGTCGATTTCAAGGGGTGGATCTTTGTAACCATATTCAAAAGTATATGCCTCTCCATTTTTTGTGTATGGAACAGTGCTTGATTTGATAAATATTGCGTCTTGAATATCTTGGGCAATCTCTTGTTTGTCGATGGTATGAATACCTGACTCTGCGGCATAGATCAGTTTATCTTGAAAGAGTGCACAGCTTGACACTTCTTCAGGAGTTATTAGCTTGAGTGTGTCATAATCTGCACTAAGGTGGTAGAGGCCTTTGGGAGTTCTTAGAAGATAGCCTTGATTGTAGAAATCAATTATTTCATCGACAGAATGACCATGTATGCTTTTCTTTTGCAGTATGTTAGTATTCAAATCAACAATTCCTAATCCATCGCCTAATGCAAGTAAGAATTCCTCTTTATCTATGGAATAATGCATGTCATAAATGTAAGAGCTTGTTGGGATTTTTGTATAATTCGCAGCATTCCCAATAAAAATATCCGAAGTCGTAGAGATTATATTTTTATTGGAAGAAATTTTAGCAAAATGTGTTGATTGATCTTTAATGAAACTTAAAGAGTCAGAAGTGATATTTGCACCCTTTAGATTATAAATATTTTCACTGGCTATGAAGTAAGGTTTAGAATTATCAGTCAAAGAAAATTCTTGTATTTTAAATCCTAAACTTTTATATAAAAATTTACTAGTCATTGTTTCTAAATTCCAAGACCATATTTCAGAATCATTTGCTACATACAACTCAGAATATTGTATGTATATCATTGTAGGTTCTA
>CALGJW010000034.1 GCA_937930025.1 uncultured Saprospiraceae bacterium
CCAATGTCCACATTCATTTCAAATGGCTTGAAATATACATAGGCAGGCACTTGTTCTTCTGGATTAATTACATCGCAGGCCGGAAAGGTCAGTAAACCTATTAAAATCAAGAATAATACAGCAATTCCACTTCTTATCATAGCACGAAGGTAAGCAAGACTTTTAAATTGAAAAACACCATTTTGGACCCTAAAACTTAACGAATTCAACTTCTATTTGGCGGCCAACAACCAAAATAATTACGAGTTTATGTTAACCTCTGACATTTCCTTGAATTTGAAAAACAAAGATTGGACCTATGGCATCATCGATTGATTCTCCAATTTTTTCCATCCCAATTTTCTTTAATACTTTAGCAGATGCAAGATGCTCCTTAGAACAACGACCAATTATGCGATTTAACCCAAGGGTTTTAAAGCCAAAGTTCAAACATGCTTGAGCAGATTCCGTAGCAAAACCTTTTTTCCAATGCTTTTCAAAAAAGCGAAAACCAAGATCAATTTCCCCATCACCGTTATTTTTCAAACCGCACCAACCGATAGCCGCTCCATTGGATTTTTCAATAACCGCCCAACGTCCATATCCAAATTTTTCATAATGTGTATAGCCCTCTAAAAATTGCTGGGCTTCGGACAAGGATTCAAATGGCTTATCTCCTGTGTATTTTAATACAGACGGATTGCCATTGAGTTCATACATCCAAGTAGCATCGCTGGATTGAAAATTTCTAAACTTGAAACGAGAGGATTCGAAAAGAAACATTTTTTCATTAGAATTATAAAACAACTTTCGCTGCAGACTGCTCAACTTTGTCCTGAATTTGATGTGCCAATAGTAATGCCGCCATTCCGTCCTCAATGTCTACAATCGGATTAGAGTCATTCTTGATTGCATCTGCGAAAGTTTCTAATTCCATTTGGATGGCATTCGTTTGCTCAATTTTGGGGCTATTCAATTCAATGAATTTTTTACCCTTAGCTGTATCCAATGGTAGTAAAGCATTCATTTGATCTTCGCTTAATTGATCTTCATCATGCAAGCGAATAACCTGCGCCTCCTTTTCTAAAAAATCCAAACTCAAATAAGCATCTGGTTGAAAAATTCTCAATTTTCTCATTTGCTTTAAGGAAATTCTCGAGGCGGTTAAATTAGCCACACATCCATTTTCAAATTCAACTCTCGCATTACATATATCTGCATGATGACTAACCAGTGCTACCCCTGAAGCATGAATTTGCGCCACGGGAGAATCTACAATGCTTAATAGTAAATCTAAGTCATGTATCATAAGATCCATTACCACCGACACATCTGTTCCTCTAGGGTTAAATGTTGCCAGTCGATGCGCTTCGATAAAAACAGGCTTAAGTTTAATATCTTTTAAGGCTAAAAAAGCTGGATTAAATCTTTCTACATGGCCAACTTGAATTTTCAATCCTTTTTCACGGCTGAGTTGTTGTAATTGTCTTGCTTGATCTGGAGTTGAAGTAACTGGTTTTTCTATAAAAATATGTTTGCCATATTCTATCCCTTTCATTGCAAGATCAAAATGATGAGGAGTCGGAGCAACAATGTCTACAATATCAATCTTAGCCATTAATTCCTCGATCGAATTAAAAGCCGTGATATTGAATTGCTTTGAGATTTCTTCTTGGACTTCTTTATTCGGATCATAAAATCCTACTAAGTCGTATTTTTCTGAAGACAGAATACACATCAAATGTATTTTACCTAAATGTCCGGTTCCGAAAAGACCTATTTTTAACTTGGGTTGTGGCATTTATTTAGTTGATTACATAGAAGTCTTAGAATCATTTGCGAAAAATAATTCATTCATAAAATTGAGAATAAGTTTCAATGCATTTTCTTTTTCATTAACGAAAGTCATTCTCATTGCCGAAGACATATTAGAACCTTGCTTTCTTGGCGAGCTCCAAGTAATTTCTTTAATACTTTCTCTAGACATATTCACGGTTTTCTCTCCTACCGGCAAACCAAATGTATTGGCCATATTCAACGACTTAGGTAAGTCCCAATAAAGATACATGGAGTTTTTCTTCACATTTTTCCATTGGCTTGTAGCAATAGAATTTGAGTAACCAGAAGATAAGTTTTGCGTAATCAATTTAGTGTCATTAGAAATCAAAAATAGATCACCTTTGATAGCCATAAATAAATCAAAACCCATTGGATTCATTACCTTAAAGTATTCTCCTGCGTTTTCCATCGCGCCCATTTTTTTTCCTACATTCAAAATTCGCATCATGTTTTCTACGTCCCCTATGGACACCATCGCTGTGAATTCCGGAATTTTCTCTTGGCTTGTTACTTCCTTTTCTATAGGATTAAAATCTTCATCGTACTCATAAGTGGTGGTGGTTTTTTCATAAGACTTCACTCCTGTGAAGGCAACCAACATATCTCCTTTGAAAAAATTATAAATAGCCTCTTCATCAATAAATACACCCAACAAAGGAGCAAGGTCTCTTCCTAGACCCATAGTCTCAGGCATTCCATCCATAGCCTGAAGCATAAACTCTTTCATCATATTGCCATAGGCCTCGGTATTTAGGGCAAAAGAATAAACACCTAAAAGGTCATCTCCTTTGATATATTTCCTAAATTTCCGGTTAACTTTTGCATCAGTCAAATCCTTTCCACGAGTCAGTTGTGCTGGATAGGAGTAATTGGCATCCATCAATAGTTCCCCATTATTGAATTGCAGATCTACAAAGGCCTCCATTCCTTTGTACATATTGGCATACAAACCTTGAGTCATTTGATCCATTCCTCCCCCTATGTTTATTAATCCTTCCATTAGCATTTCATAATCCATCCAAGCAGTAACTACTCCTTTACCTTTCTTTAATTTCACCTTTTTAGTGGCATCCAATCCTCCGCCACTTTGCAATACAGTCTGTAAGGTTTGATCAAGCCATACTTGATTTTCATTTATTGCCGAAACATCTACATTGATCTCAATTTCTTCTACCTTTTCTATTTCATCTTCAATTGCCTCAGACTCTTCCTCGTATTCTACTTCCTCCTCCTCTTCCATATACTCTGGCTCCTCCGCCCAGTCCATATCAGCATAAGGATCAAATGCTTCCGGTGTCTTGTTTAGGGTTCCAGCTAAAATCACACCTTCGCCCCAAGCAACAAAATTAGTGGCCTTCATGCGAACACTTAAATTACCCATATCGAGGTTTCCTCCTTTTTCAAAACCAGCATTTTTAAGTGATTTCACAAGTCTGGCTTCGTCCATAGAATGCATCACCATAGCCATGGCCATACCGTCCTCTACTTGCTGTACATAGAAATACATCTCTCTGTTCGCATCAATACCAAGAGATTCCAAATTAAATGACTCCTCATCAGAAGGTCCAGCAATTCCTTTCATGGAGTTCCAAAGATTCTCCATGATCGGCAAAGTTCTCAATTCTTCAATATTAACTTTGGACTGAATCACCGAAGGTTTAATATGGACAACAGCTGCTGGATTACTGGGAAGGAATTTATCAATGAGTTGCGCTTGACTGGAAAATGAGCACAAGAAAAATAGACAAAGTAAGGTTAGTTTAATATTCATCAATAGGATATTTTATTTTCTAAGCTACTTTCGGCTTTTGTTAATTCAGCCAATGACGCTTTCAACATGAGTGCTTTTCCACTCGGCGATAATTTAGCTTTTTTGTTTGTGTAGTTTTTAATTTTCCGATCTGTTCGAATGATACTTGTGATTCTAGCTGTATCCAAAACATATTTGACTGTTGTTTTGGCTCGATCATAAAAGTTAGTATCCAATTTATAAGGGAAAAATCGGCTCAGCTCTCCTTGGCGGAATTTGAAATTTGCTCCATTGGGAACGGGCATTTCGGTATTATTAAATGATTCGGCCAATTGAACTATGCCTAAATTTAATTTTTCAATATTGTCAAAGGCACCTTCCACTTTAAAAATGAAATTCTCAAAGTCTTTGGAAATTTTAATTTGATCAATGCCTTGGATGCTTTGCAGGACAAACTTTGCCTTTAATAAATTATGTTCAATTTCAACTTTGGCAGGAATTTTCTGTCCTTCAATCTCCCCTACCTTCATGTAGTTGACTAAACTTTCTTTGCTTTCAGAAGCATTAATAATCAACCGAAAAGTTCCAGAACCATCTGCATTCAAGGTAATGTCTTCCGTGATTTCAAAACAGCCAGATAACAATAGACAAATCGCAATCAGGCAAGATGCCCAATTTTTTGACCCCACAAAATATCTACTGTTTCTATTCATACCTTGAATTAGCCTTCAATCACTTTAGGACTCATTCCCATATTTGAGAAGCCTCCATCATGATAAAGATTTTGCATAGTAACATAACGTGTGAAATCCGAAAATAGCGCCACACAATAATCTGCACATGCTTCTGCCGGTGCATTTCCTAATGGAGACATTTTATCAGCATAGCCAAAAAATTCGTCAAAGCCACTAACTCCAGATCCCGCGGTGGTCATGGTGGGAGATTGAGAAATGGTATTTACGCGTATTTTTTTGGCTTCTCCAAAGTGATAACCAAAAGAGCGTGCAAAAGATTCTAGCAGTGCTTTCGATTCGGCCATTTCTCCGTAGTCTGGAAAAGTTCTTTGCGAAGCAATGTAAGTTAGTCCTAAAATAGACCCCCAATCATTGACAGCATCTTGCTTCCAAAGTACCTGCATCATTCTATGAAAGGACATCGCTGAGATATCAAAAGTCTTATGCATCCAATCGTAATTAGTATCTGTATAAGCTTTTTTCTTTCGCACGTTAATGGACATTCCGATAGAGTGCAAAACAAAATCCAATTTACCGCCTAATATTTCTTGAGACTTCGTGAACAAATTTTCGAGGTCTTCCATTGAAGTCGCGTCAGCGGCAATCACTTCTGTGTTACAGGCCTCAGCCAATTCGTTGATCTTACCCATTCGCAACGCAACGGGCGCATTGGTCAATGTTATTTTTGCGCCTTCTTCCACACATTTTAGTGCGACTTTCCAAGCTATTGATTTTTCATCGAGCGCTCCAAAAATTACGCCTCTTTTTCCTGCTAATAAATTATTTGCCATAATCAGTTTTTTTTAGACACCAAGTAATTCTTTTGCATTTTGAATCGCACTTGCACTTGGCGGCGATCCACTTAACATAGTCGCGACCTCTTCGATTCTTTCTTTTGCATCGAGTAATTTTACTTTGGTAATTGTACTATTTTTTTCTGGTTGTTTGTATACGAAATAATGACGATCCGCTTGCACGGCGATCTGTGGAGTATGTGTAATAGATACCACTTGATGACGGTCTGCTATATCATGTAATATGTTTCCCATTTTCAAGGCCACATCTCCTGAAATTCCAGTATCGATTTCATCGAAGATTAATGTAGGCAATGGAATGGCATCGGCAACCAATGATTTTATAGCCAAGGTCAATCGACTTAATTCACCGCCTGACGCTACTTCTTTTATCGGAGAAAATTGAGATCCCTTATTCGGGGCAAATAAAAATGTTATTAAGTCATTCCCAGTATTATTCAATTGATCTACACTTTTCTGATCAATTTTTATTTGAGCATACTCCATTCCCAATTGCTTAAGCATTCCCATTACTTTTTTAGCAAAGGGATTCAATTGTTTTTTCCTTCGATCGCTTAACACTTTTGCCTCTTTCGAAAGGTCTTTCTCTAATTCAATTAATCTGCCATGAATTTCGTCGATCTCGGCTTGCAAATCTCCAAAGCCTGACAATTCAGATTGCATTTTGGATCGTATCTCAATCAAGCCTTGCGTATTTTGCGCCCGATGCTTGTGTTGTAATTTAAATAAAGCATCTAAGCGACTTGCTATTACTTCCAACCGCTCTGGATCATGATTGGTGCTGGCAACTATTTTTTCGAAACTAGCGGCAATATCCTCCACTTCAACTTTAACAGTTTCAAATCGTTCATTCAATTTTTCTAAAGCTGGATGAAGATTTCGAATCTGATTAATTTGATAGGCCAAGTTTTCAATAGTTCCGAGCACTGCATGTTCATCGTCAATCATTAAATTATAAGCGGCGCCAAGTGATCGCTTAATTTCTTCTGAGTTGGTTAGCGCCTTCCTTTCTCCTTCTAATAATTCTATTTCTTGTGGCTGTGGATCAGTTTCTTCAAATTCAGCTAATTGAAATTGCAAAAATTCCATTTCACGTGTAGAACGTTGCTGCTTTTCCTCAAGTTCTGTTAATTCAGATTTTAAGATCTGGTAATTCTTGAATTTTGCGGTGTAAGCCTTCAGTAACTTTTGGTTTCTTGCCAATGCATCAATCATTCTAAGTTGGAAGGATACTTGGTGAACATCCATGGTATCAAATTGCTGATGCAAATCCAGTAAAGCGCCACTCAACAATTGAAGAACCTTGAGATTAACTGGGGTGTCATTTACAAATGCTCTAGACTTTCCATTCGGAGAAATTTCTCTTCGTAAGATTAATGGGTTTTCAAAATCAAGTTCTTCTTCCTTAAAGAATTCTTCCAAGTCATATCTTTCGATTTCGAATTCAGCTTCGATCACACATTTTTTATCCTTTAAGAATAAAGACTTGTTATCTGCCCTTCTTCCCATTACAAGTCCAAGTGCTCCCAGTAAAATGGATTTCCCAGCCCCGGTCTCCCCAGTGATAATGGTTAAGCCTTCTGAAAACTCAAGTTTCAGCTCTTCAATAATAGCGTAATTCTTTACCAATAAACTGTGGATCATATTCTCGGTGATGAAACGTAAAAATACCTCTTGTACAAGGAATAATAGAGTTTGAACCCGTTTATTTTAAAGGAAAAGCTTAACTGAATAAGGAATATTCAGCGAGATGTTTACACTTATTTTAAGTAGGCCAACTCTTCGTGGGCAGATGGATTGTGAGGATTGATAGTCAAAGCTTTTTGCTGATACGCTTGGGCGGCGGAATAATCTCCCAACATTCTAGCGTTCATACCCGCTTCTGACCATATCACGTCATCTGAGGGCTTCAAATTGAGATATGTTAGATTATCTTTTAATGCCTCGGCAAATCTTTTTTGATGGCTATAAAGTAATGATCTATTCAGGTAGCTTTCTGGTAAGCGAGGCTCCAATTGTATAGCCGTATTCAGATCAGCCAAACCCAAATTTAATTCACCGCTAATTGCGAGCGCAGTTCCACGGTGATTATAATAAAGAGCTTTAGTCGGTAATAGCTTAATGGCTTGAGAATAATCCTGGATGGCCTTTTTTATTTGACCGTTGTTTAACAAAAGCTTTCCGCGAGAATTATAAAATCTTGGGTTTTCTTTATCCAAGTTGATGGCTTGGCTTACTAGTTGAAGTGCTTCGGCTTTGCTGCCAAGTTCACCCTTCCATATGGCCAAGTTGTGATACGCCGGTGCAACTGTAGGATAGTCTTCAAGTACATTTGTCCAAAGTGATAAACTGTCTTTCCAAACTTTGCTTTGTTGAAAGGATTGGTAGGAAAAAACAAGGAGGCCCACCATTGGAAATATTGCAAAGTATTTAATTCTCCTTGGATCTTTTTGGAATACATTTTCAATTAAAAAAACTAAACCAAAGGCCAGTCCTACATAAGGCAGGTACGAAAAACGATCTGCTAGGTAAGCTTGACCCGCTCCTAGAAATTGTAATACAAAGATGATATTTACTAAGAAAAACCAACCAGCAAAAAACAACTTGCGCTGTTCTTTTCGATAAGCTTGAAGTAAAAAATATAGAAAAGCCAAAAGAGGAATTAATCCGAGGAAATGTCTCCAGTCAATAAAAGCAGGATAAGGATATATAGCAGATAACTTAAAGGGAAAAATAAACTTGCCCAAATAAGTGCTAAAGGAAACCGCTCCAATGGCTATGCGATCATAAAAAGTAAACAATTCGGTGTCGACTGAACCAAAGGAATTCAAAGCAACGATTCCTCCGATACCGAAGCCAAGTGAAATTGCAAAATAAATCCACTTGCTTGTAAAGTTCTTCAACTGCCATTTCCCATTTCGTAAAAAATCAAACGCTAGTAAAGCCAAAGGGAAACTGACCGCTTGTATCTTTGACAAGCAAGCCAATATAAAAAGTAAGCTGATTAAAACTGTTTTCCAATTAAATCCAAATTGATATTTATCAGTTAGGTAAATAAAACAAGCAGATAAATAGAAGCATGCAAATAGCAAATCCTTGCGCTCAGTCACCCAAGCTACAGATTCAACATGCATTGGATGAACGGCAAACAAAGCGGCAACGAAGGCTGCTCCCCATGAAGTCAACTCCATTTTTTTTCCGATAAAAAAAACCAAACTGGTCGCTATCAAATGTAAAAGCAAATTATTCAAATGGAAAACAAAAGGATCCAACCCGAAGAAATATTTCTCGATGGTAAAAGTAAAAATGGGCAACGGATTATAATTTCCAACAATTGTCGAGGTGAAAATAGATTTAATAGAAGCCCAATTGAAAGTACTCAAGTTGGGGTTATTGAGCAGATTGACATCATCGTCCCAATTGACAAAATCATTACTAAGCGTTGGAAAGAAAACGAAAAATGTAAGTAGTAATACGGATAGTAATAAAGGGCCAGAATTGCCCTGTTTTGCCGCAGATAGAAAGTTCCATTTGCCGGAAGCCCTTGGTATGCTTACATTTTTTGACATTGATCCGTATTTCCTATTTGTGATACGGATTTATCTGCCTTAGGTTTAGGCATTTAGCATTTTAACAATTGACGAAGCAAGACTTTTTTCAGTTGATTCATCGGCAGTAATAATTTCTAATTTAGTTTTCTCTTTCAAGTAAGCAGCTGTCGTTTGGCCGATAGCTACAATTTTGCCATGCAAGGAGTTGTTTACTAAGAAAGCATCCACATTCAGTGGAGAAGTAAATACCAAAAAATCAAACTCTTGAATCTTCGGAAGTGGTTGGATTTCGTTAGCATAAACAGCTAAACTTATACAGTCAAATTTATCCTTTAGAAATGGATTTAGAGATCGTTTTGAATTTTTGGCTTGCGGAAAAAGAATAGACGCTCCATCAAAATGCGCAACAATATCTTTGGCCAAATCAGCTGCCTTTCCACTACCGGTTAAATCTGCATCAATTGCATATGTCTTTAACTGTGCTGCTGTTGCGGGACCAAATGCGATGATAAATTTATTTTTCAATAGCTGTTGACCTTCACCGATACCGTCAAAGAAAAATTCAACTGCCCGTTTGCTATAAAAACAACAAGCATCAAAATTTTTATTTAATAAGAATGGTAAGGGCGAAAATGAAATTCCACTTTGTCCAACAATATTCAAATTTACTTTTTCATTAACATTAGATTTCAATAAATCCACGAATGGACTTTTGTTGGAAACTGTTCTGCTAATAAAAATATTCAAGCGCTTCATTTAATCCCTTAGTTTATTAAATACATCTTCGGCTAATCCGAAACTTGTGGAGGAGGATACTTTGACTCTCTTTAATGGCTGATCTATATTTGGAGACAGGGCAGCATGAACATGATAATTACCCATTTGATCTATTTCGCAATATACACCCAAGGGCATTTGGCAACCACCTTCCATCATTTGCAGAATTTTTCGTTCCACATTGGTACAAGCCGCTACCTCAGAATGATGAATTTCCTGTAAAATTTTTCGAACAGGGATATCTTCCGTTCTTGTTTGATAAGCCAGCACTCCTTGAGCAGGAGCAGGTACAAATTCCATTTTATTTAGTGTGACAACAGTAAGATCGGAGAGATCTAGTTTAAGTCGCTGGATTCCCGCTTTGGCTAAAATTATTCCATCGTATGCTCCGCTTCGTAGTTTTTCTATTCGCGTAGGAACATTTCCTCTTAAATCATTTACCTCTATATCCTTTCTTAAATCAAGTAGCATCGCTTTGCGTCTACTAGAACTGGTTCCAACTTTCGCTTTATTTTTTATTCCTAAAGTCGATTGAGCATCTATCGAATTGGGGTGAATTAATAAAACATCTTCGCAGGCTTCGCGATAAGAAACTCCAGCCAAAGTTAATCCTTCAATAGCTGTGGTCGGCATATCTTTCATGGAGTGCACCGCCAAATCTATTTCTTCGGCGATCAACGCATCTTCCAACTCCTTAGTAAAGAATCCTTTGCCTTCCATTTTATCAAAACCAATATCCTGAATCTTATCCCCTTTCGTTTTGATAATCTTGATCTCTACTTCGTGACCAAGGTCTACTAATTCCTTTTGGACAAAATGAGCTTGCCAAAGCGCCAATTTAGAACCTCTACTTCCTATTGTTAATGATCTTTTTTCCATATTGGTTAAATCTAAAAGGGACGATGGCAATCACCATCGTCCCTTTAGCCGCTATAAAAGTCAGAATTTACTACTTGAAAGAGATCAATTCTACGTCAAAAATTAAAACTGAATTTGGCGGAATTGGTCCACCTCCTTGTGGTCCGTAGGCTAATGAAGACGGAATGATAAATTTCCCCTTACCTCCAGCAGTCAATAATGGAATAGCATCTTGCCATCCTGGAATCACTCGACCCAAAGGAAAATCAATTGGTTTGCCACGATCAACAGAAGAATCAAATACAGTTCCATCAAGTAAAGTACCATGATAATGGCAATTTAAAGTGGAAGCTAATGTTGGGTGTTCAAGACCTTTTCCTTTCTTAGTTATCTGGTAATAAACGCCTTTCTCCGTTTTTTCCATTGTCAACCCATTAGTAGCGATATAATCTTGAATAATCTTATCGTCTTTGGCATTTTGAGCTGAAGCTGCCATTGAAGGGTCTGCAAAATCAATTAATTCAATATCAAATATTAGCACTGAGTTCGGGCCAATTTTTGCACCGGCACCTCTTTCACCATAGGCCAAAGCAGAAGGGATGATAAATTTCCCTTTTCCACCTCTACTTAACAAAGGAATAGCCTCTTGCCATCCTTTGACTACCCCACCTAGGCTAAATTCAAATGGTGTTCCTCGATCAACAGAGCTATCGAAAATTGTTCCGTCTAATAAAGTACCGTGGTAGTGCGCAGTAACTTTATCGGTCATTGAAGGGTTTCCTTTTCCGTCTCCTTCCTTTTCCATGACGTAGTAAATCCCCGAAGGAGTTGATTTTACATCAAGTTTATTATCAATCGCATACTGAATGATTGCGTTTTTGTCTTTATCGGCCTGAGTTGTAGGACTCGCGACCATTTCTTTCTTCAAATTTTGAGCATTCCCACAAGCTGTAAGCATTAAAGCAAATACAGCAAAAGCTAAAAATATTCTAGTCATTATGAAACCAGTTTGGTGTGTTAATAAACCTAAGGAAACGAATCTATAGGCCTTTGATTATGTTCGGCATGCTATTTTATACTGAACGGCCGCAAAGGTACTAAGAAATTCCTTTTTCATTAGTCCATTGATTATAAG
>CALGJW010000035.1 GCA_937930025.1 uncultured Saprospiraceae bacterium
GCAGGAACTGATTTTGTTCGTGGATATTCGGGTTTACCCGCAATCGATTTAGTTCATGGCAGGCAAGGATCAACAGGATCCGGCACAGCGCCAAATGGCCCTCTCCAAATCGAATCTACCGACCATCTTTAGGCCTGATAATTTTGTTATGGTAATGTTGGGTAATCAACTTATCCATATGCAATTTTGATCCATGGATATCGATTATCGAAAAAGCAGATATTTTGAGCAAAGGGTTCGGTTCTACCTTTGCTGCCTGTTTGATATTATTCATAACTGATTATTATTCTGGAAATTGTTCTTCCCATGCATCGCAGAGCTGGTTGCATTGGGCCATGGTTAGTTCGGATATAGAAATTCTTCTTTTTTCAATGTTTTGGAATAGTTTGAATTGCCAATCATGATTAGAAAACTCACTTTCGTTGTAGCCTTCATAGCCCTCAAACTTTGAAAGATCGACCTCCAGCAATATAAATCCCTCGTTCTTTTCTTCTTCCAGGTAATCGAAAAAAGGAACTGTACTCAGCCAGATATATGGCTTTGGCTCCTTGTACCAAGTTGGTGCAGCATGAGTCCGCAAGCCATAAGAAAGAATCGAGGACAATCTTTCCCTTGGAGTCGCATGGTAAAAGATGGTCGTTTTTGTCAACGGATTGATCATTTGAGAAATCCTTTTAAGCGAAAAAAACAAGGAAGAATACATTCCCGCTTGATCACAGATTTTTTTGTCACCTTTTCAGCGACAGGCTGATAATCAGGCAGCTTACTATTCTTCATAAAAAGATCCATTCCGAAAGGTGTACCGGGAAAAGTATATTCAACTTGATTCTCATTCATAAGCTCCTCCATCACCAACTTCAACTCCTTGCTGACCTGGTATAACACATACATCATATGCCTTGGCTTTGGAAGACTCAACCACTCCTCCCCTTCTACGGGTAATCGCTTGGCTTGTAGTTTATTAATCAATTCCGTCAAGGTAGAATTCGGTTGTCGATCCAAGGATTTAAGTACCTGATTTTTAAGATACTCATGGAGATTATAAGACTCTTTACTAGCAAGCAGGTCCGACAAAATTTCAGGATATTTGAAAAGTTTGTTTTTACGTCTATCCCTCACTTCGTCCTTGATAACATATTGAAGAACCTCCTCCATCAGTTCAAATTCTTGTTCAAATATCAGGAGAACGATCTTACATTGATCCCTGCGTCTTGGTGTCTTTTGAAAGTAATGCTCCAGTGTAACTATACTCATAGCGTGGTTTACAGTGATTCGTTTATCCCTCATTAGGCCATTCATAAACTTGCGTAACAAAGTGTTAATGGTGGTAAGTTGGGCGCTACTTGCGGTCAGAAACAGGATCTGTTTTTCCGCCAAAACCTGCGATTTTGATAAAAGAGCTGATGTCATCATCTTGATATTTAGAGGGGAAGGCAGTTTGTATTGATTTTGCCTCCCCCTCGCCTTTTGATAATATTGGGCAGCCCCGAAAGCCTGCCCTGAAGCTGATTTGCTTCGTCCTGTAGAGTTTGCAGATTCGAACTGCTTTATTCCTTTTGAACTCTATTGTTCTCTTATTCTGTCAAGAATGTCCAACTAACGAACTACAATTCATTCAGTTATCGATTCTAATAATAGCCTGCTCCTTCACTTTTGAAAGAACAGGCATCTCCTTACTATTATATGTTGTTACGCTGCCGGAGCATTTCAGAAACTTCGCTGAGATCACCAAACTTGCGGGAGCTCTTTGTAAATTCCAGATAGTCAGACACCTTGACGCGCCATCTTGCTCCATCCGCCCTGGGGATAACTTTTATTTTGCCTGTTTCCAGATATAACTTGCGCACAGTGATTTTAGTTAGTCGTAGCAGTTTCGCTACATCCTCACAAGTCAACAATTGATTTAGAATGCTATGGTGTGAATAGTCTACTTTTTGTTCAATTTCCTTGATATAGCGTTCCATTTGGTACAGCTTGTCCACTAGCAATTTCATGTCCATCGACTGCTTTTGGATTTCGGATAAAATTCGTTCCATGTCTTAATATTTTATTGGCTTGCAGCGATTTAGATCGCTGACTATAAAAAATGTATTGTGGCAAATGGGTGTATTCTTATAAAATCGGAATCAGAATTTCTTCTTCCTCCAGCACCCATTTGAGCGTTTGCATCTGTTTTTTGAGCACCTTATTGGTAGCGACAATGCCTACCGTTTTGACTGCCAAACCAAGGAAATTGTCTGGTACCGGCAATTGCAAATTTCGTTCTATTTGTCTTTCCAACTCAGCAATTCGTTCTTCTATTTGCTGTTTGGTTCTCATCAGGAAGCCAGGATCGATATCGCTTCTTTGACTTTATTCAGCTTCTCATAATCAATTGAATACACAACCTGTCTGCCGTCCCTGTGTGTTTTTACAATCCCTGCATTGCGCAAGATTTTAAGATGGGCCGACGTCATAGACTGCTCCAATCCAAGCGATTGATAAATAGGACTAACCGGGGTTTCCCCTTCTGTGTCGATAAACGCTAAGATTTTGATTCTTACGTTGTTGGCTACTGCTCGCATGATGGTAGCAGACAGCCTTAGGTGTTCCTCGTTGAACAAGGTTCCTTGCTTACTCATAACTGTTTATTTACGGTTTATAATTGTATTAGTGGGCGATACTCGCCTTATTTTTAGTTACTTATGGAGTCAATATTGAGGGCAATTACCCTTTATTTAACAAACCTATTGGTTGTTATACTATTTGAACGTATTTGAAGTAACGCAGTATATTTTGTTGATTATTCGTTGAAATTTACTTTTTCGTTCAAATCTTGAATGAAATGATAATTTTTCTATTGTTTTGGGACTAATTTATTAAGGTTTGTGATTTTTTTACATAATTGGAATGTTTTTGTAATTTTTTGGGGTAATTTGTGGTTAATATCGTCTATCTGGACACTAAGATAGTAGCAATTTGTTGGCATATTCAAATTTATTGCTACAAAATTTACAACTTATTGTTATAATTTTTTATTATTAATGCATAAATGACTACAAGCGACAGATTTCTGCTATTAATGCGCGAAGAAGGATTTAATCAAACAACCTTTGGTGAAAAAACCGGTTATTCCCGTAGTAGCCTTTCAAATTTTCTCAATGGCAATGTTAAACTTCCAAAAATAGATTTGTTGGCAGCTGTTGCTTTAAACTTACCTCATTGGAACCTCAGATGGATCCTTCTTGGTACTGGAGAAATGTTCTTTACACCTGGCATGGAGATAATCGCAACTCCAAATTCTTTGCAATCCATACCTGCTAAAGATCTGGAAATTGAAAAACTGAAATTGGATATAGAGCGATTGGAGAATACTGTTAAAGACAAGGAGGAAATTATTGGACTTTTGCGGGAGAAGGTTGTGAAGTAATGAAGGAACGATTCTAATATTTCTCAATTTTAAGTTGTAGGCACCTTCCATCAGATAATTTGTAGTAAGTTGATCCTTGCTAATTTTTTTTCCTAGTTAAACGTATACCGAGAATAGTGAAGGGATGCGAATATTTCTAGAAGAGGAGTATAAATCACTTTTATCTGCGACCACGCAAAATATTCCTCCTCGTAAACCCCAGAAGATAATGCTCGCTACCTATAGTAGATCCTAATGGTTCAGCAAGTGTTTCATCTTATCCCGGACGTAATCCAAGACCTTCTTTATAGGAACAATTAATACAAGCCTTCTCAAATCGCTCGTAATCGATCTCCTTCCAGCCTTTTTCATTTAACACTAACAACTCCATCAAAGGAGCGGAAAAACACGAAATAGCCAAGTGAATCATTTTTCATATCTGGTTTTTGAGTAGTTTCTGTTTGTATTCTATTTAATTGTCGTTAAGTTGGGATGTCAGATTTATGAATAACACTTACAACTTTACCGTATATATGCAAGTCAGTTTTGACGTCGTATTCTTTCAAAACAAATTGCTCGTTTTGGAAAACAAGTACCAAGGCTCCAGGCAAATAAGGCCCTGTTCGACTAGCTATCAGTAGGTAAACCGCTCCATCATCCCCACGAATTCGTACAAGAAAGTTGCCAGGAGTGGCAAGAAGCTGGTGTATTGAAACTAAAGAAACCGGGAGGAGGTCCATGTTTAATTGTATTGTTTTGAGGATTGTAGTTCAAATTTAAAACAAATTGGTGCTTTTGCAAACAATTTGGTGATTTTAAGTCATCTATTTGATGATTAATTTTTGAGGGAGTTCATTTTTGCTATCAATTGAAGAATCACGGATCGAGATCCTAAGGAATGATAACTCAAGACAATGCATTGAACATAAAATAATCTTTAATAGATATAATGACTATTCAATAAATATTATATATTTACTTGTTGCAGCTCCAATAATTAGTCAACTATAATATTATACTAGCTTGGTTAAATAGAATACTGTAAATGTTAGGAAGGTAAAATTGACATGAAAAATCAATTGAATCTAATCAATTCCATTTATAAATGATTAATTTTTGCAGCTACTCCCAAACTTTAATGCTGTAAAAAATTCAAATTAGAATCCTACAATTTGATTTTTTTCACCCCTTTTTATAGAGAAAAAAATTTCTATAATTGTAATCAAATATAAATTTAAATCATTTCCATTATGAAGTTAAAAATCCTGAAGGTGTCCTTTGATACCGAAATTGAACCTACCGAACTAAGTGCGTTTCGGGGGGCAATTGTAAAAAAAGTAGGGCGAGAGTTTGATCTGTTTCACAACCATTTGCCAAGTACCGAGGATGATAAACCCAGGTACAACTATCGATATCCACTGATTCAGTATAAATTGGAGTATAGGAAACCTACGATTCTGTTTATCGATGAAGCCGTGGATCATGCAAAGCATTTTTTTGGTCAGTCAAACTGGGACTTGATG
>CALGJW010000036.1 GCA_937930025.1 uncultured Saprospiraceae bacterium
AAATGGAACTATCAAAGGAGTTGTTACAGATAGTGATGGTGAAGCACTCATTGGTGCGAGTATTATTATTCAAGAAACTTCAAGAGGGGAAATCTCAAACGAAAATGGAATGTATTCTATCTCGGTTCCACCAGGAACATATAATTTAATTTCTTCCTATGTTGGTTATACAGACAAAACGGCATCAGTAACCGTAGCAGTAAATGAAACGGTAACTTTGGATTTTTCTTTATCCATCGGAACGAAGTTGGACGAAGTGGTGGTCTCTGGTTCAAGACGACGAGAAAAACTAACGGAAAGTCCAGCAACAATCGAAACTATTTTTGCCAGACAAATTGAAGAATATGCAGGAAACCCTGGAGAATTAGTCGCTCGACAAAAAGGGATTGATTATTTCCGAGCAGGAATTGCTACTCCTGCTTTTAATATTCGAGGTTTTAATTCTAATTTTAATGCAAAAAATCTACAAGTTACCGATGGAAGATTTTCGACTTTGGTTGCCACAGGATTGCCTTTCGGTCCATTAAATACAACCATCAAAGAAGACATCGAAAGAGTCGAAATTATCCTCGGCCCCAATTCCACTCTGTATGGCCCCAATGCTCATAATGGTTTGTTAAATACCATCACCAAAGACCCTCGAACTTCAGCAGGAACAACTGTTGCCCTTAACCCTGGAGTAAGTGGTGATGGCGATGCTTTCTATTCCGCTCGTCTTCGTCATGCTCAAGTAGTCAATGATAAATTCACTTTCAAAGTGATGGGTGAATATACTGCTGGGACAGAATTTGAATTTGCAGATTCTGTTTTCATTGACAGAGTGGGAGCATTTGATACATTGGGTAATGCTATTCCAGATGGCATCAAAGAGGGATATGAAGAATTTCAATTGGATAGAGATGTGGAATTTATCAAAGCGGAAGCTGGATTATTTTTTACACCTACAGATAATTTCGAAATGAATTTCAATGTGGGACACAGCAACAGCACTTACCTTTCTCCAACCAATGTAGGACGTAATCAAATTAAAGATTGGAAAATCAATTATTATCAATTAAAACTTTCTGGAAAAAATTGGTTTGTCCAAGGATATTTTACTCAAAGTAAAACAGACAGCACCTACTCCATCGACGAGCGTACCAAACAATATTACAAAGGGATAGATGCAGGGTTAACTGCTGCCGAAGCAGGTGGTGATTTTTCCTATTCAAGTGGTGCCTTATTTAAAGATGACTCTCAACGATGGAATGCAGAAGGACAGTATAACAATACATTTGGAAAATTAGGAGTTATCGCTGGATTACAATATCAGTTGGACAAAGCGAATAGTTTGGGTAGTTATTTATTGGATAAAGATGAAGATGATTTTATCGAAATCGGTCAATACGGAGCATATGCTCACTTGACTTATGATTTCGGAAAAGGCTTCAAAGCACTTGCTGCTGCTCGAATTGATGAACATGAAAACTACGGGACTAACTTCGTTCCTAAGTTTGGTTTATTAAGAGTAGGTGACAAAGGAACTTGGCGATTGACTTATGGTCAAGGAATAGCAGCTCCTACTATTTTGAATCTTTACGGCAACCTTTTCAATGGTTTGATTTTAGGAAATGCAGAAGGTTTCACCTTGGTAGATGGAACTGAATTGGATAGACAAAGAGTTGAAAAAATTCAAACGATTGAGTTAGGTTATAGAGGTCAAGTTGTAGAAAATAAACTTTTCTTTGACGCGAATGCCTACTATAATATTTCGAAAGATTTCTTAAGTCCTGTGACGGTTGTCTTTGCTACTGAACGAGCAGGAGTTCCTTTGAGAGATGTTCAAAATCCAGCGCTTTATGATTTATATCAAGCAATTGGCTTGGGGGGATTAGTCGCCACTTATGTAAACTTTGGAAAAGTCAATACTTATGGAATTGACTTGGGGGCAACTTATTATTTCAATCCAAAAATGAGTATGAATGTCAATTATTCTTATTTCGATTATTCAGTTGATGAAGAAAATTTAAACAATGATTTTAATGGAGATGGAGTGGTTAACTTCTTAGATATTTTGGTGAACGCGCCTACTCATAAATTTGGAGCAGGATTAAATTACTCTGATAAAAAACTATTTGGAAGTGTTTTCGCACGGTGGGTACAAGAGTATGACTATTTTTCAAGTTTCCAAATTGCATCCAAAACTCATGAAGATTTAGTTTATCGAGGACTTCCAATTGTGGAAGGTGCTCGAAGTGGTGATTCATTTAATTATGGTCCTTTAGGTGGATTTGTAACTGTAGATGCAAGTGTAGGCTACCGAATCAATGATAAATTTACGGTTTCCGCAGCAGCTTCTAATTTGTTCAATTCGGAATTGAGAGAGTTTACTGCCTCAGCTCCTACACGTGGTTTATATACTTTAGAATTAAAAGTAAATTTACCTGCTTTGGGTAAAAATTAATAGTTTTCGTTTTACACAAAAAGCACAGAAAGGGACAATTGTTTTTTAAAACAAAAATTAAAAAAATCAATTGTTCCTTTTTTTTCAAAAAACGAAACCAAAATTTATGGCATTAGCTTGGCTACTTTTTTCTATTTACCTAATTGGTACAGCATATCTCGGTTGGCTCGGTCATCAAAAAACCGACGGTTTCAGTAGCTTTGCTATTGGAAAGGGCGACCTCTCTCCTATTCAAGTTGGAGTAACTTTGGCAGCAGCAACTGCCTCAGCAGCAACCTTTATTATCAATCCTGGATTTGTATATGTTGATGGTCTAGCAGCATTCATGCACTTAGGTATTAGCGTCTATTTGGGATTTGTAATTATGTTGTTATTACTCTCTTTTCGATTTCGAAAAATAGGCGAAAAATCAAAAGCACTCACCATTCCTGATTGGATAGGCAAACGGTATCAATCCAAAAATTACTCGCTATATTTCGCATTCATCAATTTATTGAGTTTTGCATTTATAGTGTTATTGGTAGGTGGCATTTCTATTGTTATGCAAAAATTGCTAGGTGTTTCGAATGTAACGGCACTTTTGATTACGTTGATTTTTGTAACAGGATAT
>CALGJW010000037.1 GCA_937930025.1 uncultured Saprospiraceae bacterium
AGATGATCCGAATTGTGCGATTGGAGAGACATGGATCGATAAACCTTCTCTTCCAGTTGCAGAAGTTTGGGCCTATCGCCAACTTTCCCTTTATGGCTGGACGGCACAACGTATGCTTGCGGATACCATTTCTATTGAAGAAAAACTGGTGCTTTTTTGGCATAATCACTTTGTGACCGGAGACATAGATGACCCCAGATATATCTATACTTACTCCAAAACTTTACGGGATAATGCTTTTGGGAATTTCAGAGAATTTACCAAAGCAATTTCTATCGATCCTGCAATGCTTCGCTATCTGAATAACAATCAAAACATAGCTACTGCTCCCAATGAAAATTTCGCGCGTGAATTGGTAGAGCTTTTCACAGTCGGAAAAGGAGATTTGGTAGGTCCTGGGGATTACACCAATTACACAGAAGGAGATATTCAGGCCATGGCTAAGATCCTAACTGGATGGACGGACACTGGCTGGTTTGCACAAGACAATACTCCCGTAGGCGCTGAGTTTAATCCCAGCGACCATGACAACGGAGATAAGCAACTTTCGAATAGATTCGGGAATGCGGTTATTCAAGGAGCTGGAATTGATGAATACAAGAATCTTATAGACGTAATTTTTCAGCAGCCTGCTTGCGCTAAATATATCTGTACGAAACTATACCGTTGGTTTGTAGCCGATCGCATTAGCGATGATGCACAGGTTAATGTGATTGAGCCATTGGCTCAATTGATGATTGACAATGACTATGAAGTTCTTCCTGTTTTAGAAGTCCTATTTAATTCAGACCACTTTTTCAGTGCTTCTGCTAATGGCTGTATCATTAAAAGTCCTATAGATTTTTGGATAGGTATGATCAGACAATTTGAGATGGAACTAACTGATGCCGGGGATGCAGCCTTGTACGAGCAAACCAAGGAGATTTTTTATGGTTCCAATTTGCTTGATATGAAATATTACAAACCACCAAATGTGGCAGGCTGGAAAGCGTATTATCAAGAGCCTGGCCTGCATAGAATTTGGATTAATTCTGTTTCACTTCCAAAACGAAATCAATATGCTTATAAGGCTATGAATTCAGGATTTGAATTTGGTAATACTTTACTTTTTTGCGATCCACTAAAAATTGTCGCAAAAATGGACAACCCAGAAGATCCGAACCTAGTAATCAGTGAGTTTGGTTTATTACTTCTACCCCATCCATTATCAACTGGTCAAATTGATGTCTTAAAGGAAACGCTTATTCCTGGTCTTCCAGATTTTGAATGGACAGTAGAATATGCGGAATATGCTGTGGATCCAACAAATGAAGATTTAGCGATTCCAGTAAGAGCCAAGTTGAAAAAAATGTTAACCGTATTAACTGGTATGGGTGAGTATCAAATCATGTAACTAGTAGGACTGAATCAGTGTACTATTTCGAATTCAATTATTGAAAAATGAAAAGAAGAAAATTTTTAAAAAATACATCCGCATTAACGTTACCCATTTTTGTAGGAGGACTTCCACTTCAAGGGCTTTCTAAACCTACCGCTTTTTCAGGAATGAATAGCGACTCCGAACGAGTATTGGTAATCATTCAGTTAAATGGAGGCAACGATGGTTTAAACACACTGATGCCTTTAGATAGCTATGATAATTTAGCAAACCTTAGAAGCAATATCATTTTGCCTCAAAGTAGTTTTATTCAAATAAATGACAAAACAGGATTCCATCCTTCGTTTGCCGGAATGGCCGACTTATACGATAAGGGCAAATTAAATATTCTTCAAAATGTTGGATATCCGAATCAAAATCGATCTCATTTCCGATCAACAGATATATGGTCTTCCGGATCTTCCGCTGATGAATATGTCAACACTGGCTGGGTAGGTCGATATTTTGAATCTAAGTTTCCTGGGTTTCCTGAAGGATATCCATCTGCTGACTGTCCTGATCCTTTTGCAATGACTATAGGCGGAAGTGTTTCTGAAACTTGCCAAGGTGTCTCTGGTAATTATAGTGTAGCCGTTAAAAATCCAAATGATCTTTTCGAATTGCCGGAAGGTGCGGAAGGAGATTACGATCCAAATTCTTGTTACGGACAACATTTGGATTTTGTTCGAACAAGCATAAAACAAACCAATGCATACGCCGATCGAATCATAGAAAGTTATAATAGTGCTACCAATCAAGCTGCTTATCCTGATACCCTTTTAGCCAGACAATTAAAAGTTGTTGCAGGACTAATTCAAGGCGGATTAAAAACAAGGGTATTCGTAGTTTCTCAAGGAGGATATGATACTCATGCCAATCAAACGGCAAGCTGGGATCCATTATTAGGTGTACATGCTAATCTTTTAGAGGAGTTAGGCGATGCTATCAACGCTTTTCAAACCGATATAGATTTAATGGGATTAGGTGAAAAGGTTGCTGGTATGACCTTCTCAGAATTTGGTCGACAAATCAGAAGTAACGATGGTTTTGGAACAGATCACGGAAATGCTGCCCCTCTTTTTGTTTTTGGCAATTGCGTGAATCCAGGAATTATAGGAGATAATCCAGAGATCCCAGTTGACGTGCAAGTACAAACCGGAGTACCTTTACAATATGATTTTAGATCTGTTTATGGCTCTCTTTTGATGGATTGGTTTGAAGTTCCAGAGGAAGGTGTCAAAGATATTTTGTTTGATGAATTTCAATATATTCCAATTCTTGCCAGCTGTAATATGCCGTCTGATAGCAATGACTTAACAGAAGAATCTTTGTCAGTTGAAGTCTTTCCAAATCCCTTTGCAGAATGGGTCACGATAAAATTTCCTAGTAAATCCGAATGGATGAAAGTTACCATTTTTGACGCCTTAGGACAAGAGCGAAAAGTTTTGGCTGCACAAAATTTTGATGCAGGTGTTCATGAGTTAAGATTTGAAGCGCGTGGGTTGGCTCCCGGAAATTATTTTGTGCACGTTAGTTCGGAAACTGAGGTGAAGACGAAGTCGCTTATAAAGGTTGGTAATTAGATGTGACAATTATCTGCGACGCAATTGGCTTCGCCCCAATTATCTTCGACACAAATCCTGCGGAGCAATGACGATAGTTAGTATATCCAGAAGGCAAGTCAATCTGCTTTGGTAAGATTGTTTCGCAATTACGAACTTGTCTGTGCAGGCAGGCCAGCTTTCCACTAATTCGACAAGATGAATAAGAGTTGAAAAAATAACCAGTTTTACTTCTTGAGAAATAAATAAGCTAAGCGAGTTTCGAAGAAATAACAAGCCTTGAAGAAGTAGCCACGAATTTCTCGAATTTTCACGAAGTCGAGTAACGTATCGATCGGACGTAATCATTTCCACGAAGATTGCTTCGCAATCAACGAACCTGCCTGCCTTCGGCCGAAAAGGCAGGCAGGTTTCCACG
>CALGJW010000038.1 GCA_937930025.1 uncultured Saprospiraceae bacterium
ATTGCGGACTTAAGGCCTATAAAAACGAAGTAGTCAAATCAGTGGAAGTCTATGGCGAGATGCATAGATATATTCCCGTGATGGCCAAGTGGTCCGGTTTTACTAATATAGGTGAAAAGGTAGTGGCGCATCAGGCTAGAAAATATGGCGTTACCAAATTTGGCTGGAGTAGATTTATCAATGGCTTCTTAGATTTAGCCTCGATCACTTTTGTAGGAAAGTTTGGGAAAAGACCAATGCACTTTCTAGGCACCTTTGGGGTCCTTTTCTTTATGATAGGACTTGGAATACTATTTTACCTCTCAATTATGAAATTGATCTATGCAGAATATGGAATTGCAGATCGACCTTTGTTTTTCTTTGGAATTCTAACCTTGATATTAGGTACCCAACTATTCGTGGGTGGATTCCTCGCTGAAATAGTTGTAAGAAATTCAGAAAGCAGAAATTTCTATCTAATTGCTGATAAGACTGGTTTTGAAGACAATCAAGTGGAGGAACCAACCGAGGTAAGAAAAGCCTCCGCTGCAAACTAATCGAAAAGAAACCTTGTTTTCTCCTACCTATTCCTAATTTTACGCAAAAATAAAATCACTTGCGTTTCTACTCATTCATTATTCCTCTTTATAATCGACCGGATGAAATTCGGGAGCTTTTGGATACATTGACTAAGCAGAGCTACCAAAATTTTGAGGTGCTGGTGATTGAAGATGGAAGCACTGTAAAGGGGGAGGAAGAAGTTAAAGCATTTACAGACCGATTAAAGATTCAATATTTCTATAAAGAAAATGGGGGGCAAGGTTTTGCTAGAAATTATGGCTTTGAACGAGCCAAAGGAGATTATTTTCTCATTCTTGATTCCGATGTTTTACTGCCTCCAAATTATCTAACTGCGATCAATAAAAGATTGGATCAATCTGAGTTGGATGCATTCGGAGGACCCGACGCGGCACATCCTTCTTTCACTATTATTCAAAAGGCGATTTCTTACGTCATGACTTCTCTATTTACTACTGGCGGAATTCGCGGAAGAAAAAATCATATTGGAAAATTTCACCCACGTAGTTTTAATATGGGTCTAAGTAAGAAGGTGTATGAAAAATTGGGTGGGTATAAGATACCAAGACTTGGGGAGGATTTAGAATATTCCCTGCGTATTATAAAAGCGGGTTATAAAACTGACTTGATTCCAGATGCCTTTGTGTATCATAAAAGAAGAACTGACCTCCGGCGTTTTTTCAAACAACTTCATTTTTTCGGAAGAAGTAGAATAAATGTTTATCGCTTTTTTCCGGAAGAATTAAAAATTGTGCATTGGTTTCCATTTTGTTTTTTGCTTTACACGCTGCTCTGTTTTGTAAGCCTATTTTTTGGAACACCTTATATTTACATTTGTATTCCGATGATTTTTTGGATGATCGCTATCTTCACGGATAGTTTGATTAAAGAAAAAAACATTGCGGTTGCACTTACAAGCATTCTTGCGGCGTTAATACAATTGAATGCTTACGGAATAGGATTTATTACAGATTTATTTAAATTTAAAATATTAGGAGTTGATCCTTCGGCAAATGATTATCCTTCTTAGCAGTTAGCTAAAAGAAAAAATTCAACAAAGTGAAAAAAGTAAAATCAATCATAGCAGAAAGTATCGCAGTGAAACAAGCAATTTTAGCTGATGAATTATTATTAGCCAAGGTTTGCGAAGTAGCAGCTGTCATGGTTGGTTGTTTCAAAGCAGATGGAAAAATTCTCTTTTGTGGAAATGGAGGTTCCGCCGCTGACGCGCAACATCTGTCTAGTGAATTATCAGGTCGATTTTATTTGGATAGAAAAGCCTTGTATGCCGAAGCGCTCCACGTTAATACTTCAGCCATCACTGCCATTGGAAACGACTATGACTTCTCAGAGATTTATGCTAGGCAGGTTGAAGCACAAGGAAGGAAGGGAGATATACTTTTTGCATTGTCTACTTCAGGGAATAGTAAGAATATTATTAAGGCAATTCAAAAAGCCAAGGCGCAAAATATGTTGGTAATAGGCCTTACCGGAGAGAGTGGTGGAGAAATGGCTGATTTAGTAGATCATTTGATAAATATACCTTCAAGCACAACTCCTAGGATTCAAGAAGCTCATATCATGGTTGGACATATTCTTTGTGAGATTGTTGAGGTGAAAATGTTTGGCAACAATGTTTGATGCGATCGATAAATCATGGACGCTTTTTTTAGATCGCGATGGCGTAATCAACGAAAGAATTCCTGGGCGATATATTTCTTCCATCGAAGAACTAAAGTTAACCGCCGGCTGTCGCCAAGCCATAGCTTCTTTTAATTTTCTATTCGGAAAAATAGTGGTGGTCACCAATCAGGCCGGTATCGGCAAAGGTATAATGACCACTGAACAATTGACTGTAGTGCATAAACACATCTCGGTAGAACTATCAAAGTACTACGGAAAAGTTCATAAATTTTATCACTGTCCAGAATTGGCCGATTCAAATTCTACTTGCCGCAAACCGGCTACAGGAATGGGATTACAAGCAAAAGAAGATTTTCCTGAAATAGATTTTGACAAAAGCATTATGGTGGGAGACTCCTTAAGTGATATGGAGTTTGGTAAAGCCTTGGGAATGAAATGTATTTTGATTGAAGGTAAAAAGGAAGAAAAAGATTTACTGAAGGATTATGAAGTAGAGGGCAGATTTAGTAATCTTTTCGAGTTTGCCCAGGCGCTACACGAGGACCAAAGTCAAGTAGTTTAAATCGACTGCTTAAATGCTTTCTCTATCACCAGCGTAATATTAGTCTCGACGATTTCCCCCATATTCTTGCACTGCTCAAATCGATCCGTCTCATGATGAATCTTAAGCGCCTCCTTTAAATCCTCAATTTTATCTGGAGAAGAAATCTGATCCTTTTTCATGACTGCTAATAATTCTTTCAACCTATCTCGAGAAGCTTTTGCACGATTAGCGATTAAACTTCGTTCTTCTAATTGATATTGGCGAACAGATTCTAAGGTCAGGTGATTCAACCCTAATTCAATGATGGGATTATTTTCTTTAAAGAATTGAGGTAAGTAAAAAGTCTTCCAACTTTCATAGGATTGCTGATCAAAGTCAATCGCCCTGATTCTATATTGCAATCCTTCAATGTCTGGTGTGATATCTATGATGTAATTGTACGAGCGCATATCGCCCAATAGTCTCACAAAGCATCGTTCATTAAATTTTACAAACTCCTTGGCAATTCTAATTTTATTAAACATGGAAGTGTCCAAGTACTCTCGCATAAAGTCATCCCCAGGAATTCCTGCAATATGTTCTTCCACTAAAGTTTCCTTGTCCACCAGGTAGGATAGGGAGGAGGGAGAAAGTAAGTGCTCCAATTCCAACCCATACACCCGAGAAGCATCTATCTTTTTTAAATAAAAATGATCGTAGTTATCATTGATCTGATTAATAATTCGAATTCTGTAAGGTTTAGTGTTTCCAAAAGTACAGTAGTCAATTCTAGCAACCTTTAAATGATCTAGTATTGAAAAATCCCCATCTGTTTTTAACAGACAATAAATTTTCGCCAGGGCATTATTTATTTCGGCTGTTTCCGATTGGTTGAAAAAAACGGTTTCCCAAAAAGTATCTTTTCCATTGGAATCTAAAAGGGCTATGGAGGCAATTTGTCGAACGTTCAATTCCTTATATTGAATAGGCAACGTAGTTGTTCGATCGTATTTGGCCAAATATTTTTTAAGCAACGGAACAATTGGATACGCTACTTTTTTCTTCGAAGGTTTATTGAATGCCATGACAATTATTTGAAAATGACCTCTGTCGCTCCCCAACCATATCTAGGGTGGTATTCGTTAACAAAAGATTTTACTTGCGGATATCTACCTAATCTAACGGATATTTCCTGCCGAAGTTTTCCTTTCCCTAATCCGTGGATAATAAATACCCGGTCAATATTTACTTTAATGGCTTCCGTCATATAGCGTTCAAAGTGCTTGATCTGCAAATTGATAATGGCCATATTATCTAATCTATCATAGTGCTCCGTAATTGCTTCCACATGTAAATCCAATTCACGACTAAATGCGGCCTTTTCTTGTACCTCATGATTGTCCATGATTTGTTCCCATTCCTTCCATCTTAATTGCTCCTTGGTATAGGCCCGCAAACTTTCCTGCTTCATTTCGCTGGTTTCAGCCTCCCATTTTTTTAACACCAAATAAATTTTTAAGGGTTGTGGATGAATTTCGGAACGCTCAACATGATTTTCAAAAAATTGAGGAACCTTAATATTCACTGCACTATTTATTTTTTTTCCGGTTCCTTTTTCCACTACTGGCCAAAACTCAAAGTGAGCCTTTGTTCCTTCACCAAGCCAAGTAAATTCCATGGCCGATAAATGATAAACCATCATGGAGCCAATCTTAGCATTTAACTTTCCATTCTGTTTTACCTTTGACTTTAACTGAAAGCTAAATAAAGCAGTTTGGGAAGAATTATTAATTAAAAATAGCTCGAAGAGTTGTGGATTATTAGCATCAATGGCAGCAGCCAGATAAACTCCAGATTCAATTTTAGTAGAGGAAGGTAATATCCAACTTTTCTCTCCATCTAACTTCCATTCATTAGTAGGCTTATGGGGAGCAGCATTCACAGACTCTAGGTTGTCCATTGGACAAGGGATCACATCCCCATCAGGCAATTGTACCTGAGCCATATCCCCATCGATACGGAGGATTTTCCCAATATCTCCGGTATATATCAATTTCACTCTAGATCCTTCCCCTATCAGCATATTGTCAACTTTAGGCCTCAAATATCCTACATTCCATTAACTTCGCCAGAAATAATTTGATAAGATGTCCCTGCGCTGGAATATTGCACAAAAGGCCGAGTTAAAATGGTGGAAAAATTACCTTAAGGGGAAAAGCCCTGAGGAGTATTTGGCCTGGAAAAAGTCCTATTGGCAAGGCTTTATGAAAAAAATTGGACTCGCCATCCCAAAGGCGGAATCCTTGCTGGATGCAGGTTGTGGCCCAGCCGGAATTTTTACCATCTTCGAAAATAACCAAGTGGTCGCCCTTGATCCTTTGATGGATTCCTACGAAAAGGAAATTCCCCATTTTTCACCCAGTCAATATCCCAATTGCAAATTTGTATCGCAGTCTCTAGAGTCCTTTCAATCAGCCGAAAAATTCGATCAAGTGTATTGCATCAATGCCATCAATCACGTAGATGATTTACAATTGGCTTTTCAAAATCTTGCGAATCAAGTAAAACCCGGAGGTCGATTGGTAGTTTCCATAGATGCTCATAATCATTCTTTCTTAAAGAAAATATTTCAGTTGATCCCAGGAGACATTTTACATCCACATCAGTACAACTTGGAAGAGTATAAAAAAATGATGGAAAATACTGGTGTAAAAATCACTGCTGAATATCGATTGGATAAGGCCTTTATTTTTGACTATTGGGTTTTGGTAGGGGAGAGGTCAATGTAGTTCAATTGCCATAGGCGCAATGTAGTTCAATACCTGCGGTGCAATGTCGAATAACGCGTATCCAATGTAGTATAATTCACTTAATGTCAATCAAAATTGGCCCCAGCGAGGTGAAATATATATGGCTATGAAATTTCTTTCACCCGATTTTTAGCGCCGGATGTGCTTTCTTTTAAAGTCAAAATGTAAAAGTCAAAATTTAGAAATCCTGTCTGGCTGCCAGGCGAGATCAAAAGTGGTCGAAAAGCGTATGTGGTTTTTCTAATCAGTGGGCGAAATTTCAAAGTCGATATTGTTTGTAGAAATAAAGATCCGCTTAGTGTTTAGCGCCGGATGTGCTTTCTTTTAAAGTCAAAATGTAAAAGGCTAAATTTAGAAATCCTGTCTGGCCGCCAGGCGAGATTACAAGTGGTCGAAAATTTTGTGATCCAAATCGTATGCGATTATTGAGTTTATTTTAAGCACGCGACTGGCTTCAGCCAGATGATAATGTTTCTAAATTTCTTCATAAAGAGAGACCTTACATTGATTACGGCTTAACCAAATTTGTGAAAATTGGTAATTGCGAAGCAATCATTCGCGGAAATAATTATACGTTATGTTCACGTTATATTCGTGAAAATTGGTGTAACCTGCCTTCTTGACGGTAAAGTCCTTAGGTTCGCGGCCACTCAAACGCGTTATTCGACTCAAAATCTATTCGTCCCTAGAACCTAGAACCCAGAACCTCGCGCCGCGAAGCGGCTTACTTAAGCCCCACCACCTTATGCATCTGAACCGATAGCCTCCACCTCGGATGCTCCAAACAATAGATAACACAAGCCTGCGTATTATCCTCTTGCGTTTCATTATCCATGGGCTGCAAGAAAAAATTTTCGTAGTCCAATTGCTCAAAATCTTCAGGGTTCATTTTTCCTTGAGGATATACTAACTTTAATTCATTCCCTTTTTTCGCGACAATATCAGTTCCTTCTTTTGGACTCATACATATCCAGTCAATTCCTTCTGGAACTGCGAGGGTTCCATTTGTTTCTACGCCGACCTCAATATTCATTTTGTGAAAAGCCTCAATCATTTTTTCATCTAATTGAAGCAGTGGTTCCCCTCCAGTACAGACCACATATTTTTTCCCATCATCATCTTCTGGCCAAGCATCAGATACTGCTTGAGCTAATTCATCTGCAGAATACTTTCCTCCATTGACACCATCTGTTCCCCAAAAATCTGTATCACAAAATTTGCAAATCGCCTTATGTCTATCTTCCTCTCGGCCAGACCAAAGATTACAACCAGAGAACCTGCAAAACACAGCGGGGCGTCCCACTTGAGCGCCTTCTCCTTGCAGGGTGTAGTAAATCTCTTTGACCTTGTAATTCTTACTCATTTGTTAGGTTATAATGGCCGTTGCTTCAATTTCCACTAAAAGACGGTCATCAATTAAGCCGGCTACTTTAACCAACGTACAGGCAGGTAATATGTTTTTGAAAATTTCCCCATGAGCCTTTGTAATTTCTTCCCAATGTGCGATATCTACCACGTAAATTCTAGTGCGCACGATATGCTCAAATTTTGCTCCCGCTTCGTTTAAGGCTTTTCCAATTTTTTCTAATGAAAATTTGGCTTGTAAGTAGGGATCTCCTTCACCAATTAACTGTTCCCCATCCATGGCTACAGTGCCTGAAACTTCAATCTGATTTCCTACTCGAACGGCTCGAGAATAGCCAACGATGGCTTCCCAAGGTGCGCCTGAAGATATCAACTGTCTTTTCATGCCGCGAAATTAACGATAAATGGTAGAATTACGGTCCAAGTTTTTCTTTAATTATCCTTACATTGCATGGAATAAACACAAGTAAAATCATGAAAATTGGTTCCATTTTCTTTCTTTTTCTATGTCCTTTATTAGGATTTTCTCAATCTGAGTATAGTCCTGAAACACTTCAGGAATTCACGAATCTTTATTTAGGGGCTAAATCCATCAAAGTTTCTTCAAATTCTGATATTCAAACCTTATTCACCAAACATAACATTACTCCAGAAAGATATAGAGCAATTTTGCATCAATCATTGAAGGATAGAATGCCGGAATTAGCTTCAAATGAATTGGCTTTCATCGAAGAACTAAAAAGGAAAGAAGTAGAGGTGGATAGAAAAAAGGAACTGGCGCTGAAAGAATTCTGTGATAGAAATGAGTTTGATTTTTCTACTTATCAGGAAATAGAAAAAAAATATAAATCGGATATAAAATTTCAAAGTTCTCTACAACCTTATTTTAATAACAGCTTGAAGCAAATACGATGAAAAATATAAATTTATTGCTGCTGCTATTTTTAATTTGGGGTGTATCTATCGCACAGGCACAACCGCCTTCAGAACGATACAATTCAATCCTATTTCCCAATATTACTGAGACGAATGGAATCCAATTTAGTACAGCGGTTCCACAACCAAATCCTGGTGGTGGTTTTTACGAATTTGTAACAGGTCTACCTTTGAACGTTGATGAGTATGATACCGATGATGTGGATTTAAAAATGGATATTTTCGAACCTCAGGGAGATACCTTAGCTAAAAGACCATTGGTCATTATCTGTTTTGGCGGAGGATTCCTTACAGGAGAAAGAACTTATTGGAGTATAAGATTGCTTTGTCAAGAATTGGCCAAACGGGGCTATGTTGCGGCAGCCATTGATTATAGATTAGGAATGAACATTTTTGATGAGGACCTGTCGAAACGAGCTGTTTATCGTGGAGTCCAAGATGGAAGATCTGCTGTTCGATTTTTTAGAGCGGATGCCGCCGGAGCTAATCAATATAAAATTGATCCGGACAAAATATTTATGGGCGGACATAGTGCGGGTGCATTTATCGCTTTGCACAATGCCTATTTGGAAAAAGAAATAGAAAGACCACTTTCTACTTACGCCTGGACCCAAGATGGAAATGGGGTTCCAGATCTGGGCTGTTTAGATTGTGTTGGGGATAATCAAACTTTCTCTGGCCATGCGAATGCAATTTTTAGTTTGGCTGGTGGAATTGGCGATGTGAATTATATTGAGACAGCCAATGATCCTAAAATTGTAATGTTTCATAGCGAAGATGATGAAACGGTTGACTACGATTCTGGCGAACCTTTTGGAACGCTTTTGCTTCTCGTGGTAGGATCTGATTTGCCCATTAGTTATGGAAGCTTACCAATTTCAAATAGATGTAGTACGCTAAATTTAGACTATGACTTTTTTAGTTACACCAATAGAGGCCATGGAGTTCATGAAGATGGGAGTTCTGATTTGTATGATGATATAATTCCTGGAATTTCAGATTGGTTTTT
>CALGJW010000039.1 GCA_937930025.1 uncultured Saprospiraceae bacterium
GCCGAACAGTTAAATACTTCTGAAGACCAAAGAACCTTACCCATGATCTCTGCAAGCGGAGCATATTCCAAATTTGTCAAGCCGGGACTGAAGTCGCCATATTCTTCTGGTAAAAAAAGATTCCATAGTCCAGCGGCCTTGGCCTTATCTTTCAGTGCTTCCATTTCTGGATGAATCTGCCATAAATTTTCATGGGTAAAGGCGCGATACTCCGCTTCTAAGGGATAAATATGCGCATCCATGAAAGCATTTAACTTTTCTAAAAACGCTTTAGTTTTATCCGAATAATCAAAGTTCATATTGGCTGATTTTATATTGTAATAATAAGTTTTTTTAGCTGAACATTTGCTGAGCATTTGAAGTAGAGGTAAGGTGTAATGCTGTGGCTTGGCGATTGCAACGATTGTTCAACTACTTCTCAAGATGATGTCCAACGAATGAACTTTCAATAGCTGTACAAGCATAGTAAAGGAATATTTGCGGTAAAACTGTTAAAATTTCACCTTTCGTCGATGATTTTAGAACTATTTGCAACTTATTGTTTACTTACTAGTCCTTAGATTGTTGAAAGAAAATTGGACTGCTCTTGTGAAATAACAATTTGATTTTGTGGCGCTCCTAATTTTTTCAAGCAACAATTCGTTTTACCTAAACCATCGAGAATGATCTATCGAATCTCGTTTTTACTTTTTATAGTAGGCTTTGCTACGATCTTTTTGCAAGCGCAAAATGGAGCATCAAGTCAAAGCACTAAGAAAATATATAATACAAAAACTATTGTTGGCTTAGCTCCAGATATTGACGGGGACCTCAATGATGAAATTTGGAGTTCGGTGGAATGGGGTGGAGACTTTATTCAGCGAGAACCGAATCAAGGACAGGCACCGACCCGGGGGACTCAATTTAAAATCTTATACGATGAAAAGAATTTATATGTCGCATTCAAATGTCTGGATGATGAGCCGGATAAGATAGAAAAAAGATTTTCCAGGAGAGATGGATTTGCTGGTGATTGGGTAGAAATAAATATTGATTCCTACCATGATTTAAGATCTGCCTTTTCCTTTACTATAACTGCAGCAGGTGTAAAAGGCGATGAATTTATTTCTAATGATGGCAGCAACTGGGATGATTCTTGGGATCCGATTTGGTATGTGAAAAGTGCTGTTGTAAAAGATGGATGGGTGGCCGAAGCCAGAATCCCTTTAAGTCAACTAAGATTTGATAAAGGGGAGGATCAAGTATGGGGATTGCAAATTAACCGAAGAGATTTTAGAGCGAATGAAAGATCCAATTGGCAATACATTGCAAATAATACTTCTACTTGGGTAAGTGAATTCGGAGAGTTACATGGGATAAAAGGAATTAGGCCACAAAAACAATTAGAGATTCAACCATACGGTTTGGCGAAATTGGAAACTTTTGAAAAGGAAGAAGGGAATCCTTTTGCAACTGGAAAAAGAACTGGCCTTGCTGCAGGACTAGATGGAAAAATTGGGGTGACTTCTGATTTTACAATTGACTTTACGATTAACCCAGATTTTGGTCAAGTAGAAGCCGATCCTTCGGTGCTAAACCTTGATGGCTTTCAAGTTTTCTTTAACGAACGCCGACCATTTTTTATTGAAGGAAGAAATATTTTTGATTATCGATTGACCTCAGCAGAAGCCGGTGGCCCATTTAATTCTGATCGGTTATTTTATTCTCGCAGAATTGGCGGAGCTCCACATGGCTATCCAGACTTGGCAGATAACGAATATGTGGATCAACCTCAGAATACATCAATATTGGGCGCCGCGAAGTTTACCGGCAAATCTAAAAATGGTCTGTCTCTAGGAATATTGGAATCAGTTACTCAATCGGAATACGCCACAGTGGATAACCTTGGAGAGCGCAGAGAAGAATTGGTAGAACCACTAACAAACTATTTTGTCGGAAGGGTGCAGCAGGATTTGCGTAAGGGGAATACGGTCATCGGAGGAATGTTTACTGCAGTTAATAGAAAAAATAAAAACACACCTTTGGATTTTTTACACAAGGATGCATTTTCTGGTGGAGTTGACTTTTTACATCGTTGGAAGGATCAACTCTGGTATGTTTCTGGAAATACATCTTTTTCAAAAGTGGTTGGAACAACTGATGCCATTACTTCAACCCAAGAAAGTTTTAGCCACAGCTTTCAACGAGTAGACGCAGATCATCTTTCCGTCGATACTAGTTTAACAACTTTAGCAGGAAATGCTGGATCATTAAAACTGGGAAAATCTGGAGGGGGAAAAAGATTTAATTTTGAAACTGGGGTGAGTTGGCGTACACCAAAGTTTGAAATCAATGACATTGGGTTCAATAGGAACACCGATGAAATTATTCATTTTATGTGGGCCGGATATCGCATAGACAAACCATTTTGGTTGGTTAGAAATTTCCGCGCAAACTATAACCATTGGGTAGCTTGGGATTTCGATGGTAAAAATAATTATGTGGGCTGGAATGTAAATGCACACACCATCACAAATAATTCTATGAATTTTGGTTCCGGAATGAATATCAATGCGCATTCCATAAATTCTCGGGCACTAAGAGGGGGACCAAGAATTGCTGATGGAAGAACAGTAAATAATTGGTTCTATGCTTCTTCTAATACAACAAAGAAATTAGTGGCCAATTGGAATATGTTTCATTCTTGGGGAATGGATAATGACAAGCATTCTAAGAGCTACAGTCTGCGCCTACGTTATCAACCTATGGATAGGCTTCGCATTAGCGTAGGGCCTAGTTTTAATAAAAATTTCGAAGTCTTACAGTTTGTTGAAAATGTAGATTTTAACAACGAGACGAGATATATCAATGGAAGTTTGGATAGAGAAACGATAAGCGCCGATATTAATATTAATGTAAGCATCTCTCCAACCATGACTATTCAGTATTATGGATCTCCATTTATTACAAAAGGAAGGTATGACACATTCAAGCATGTAAACAAACCTTTAGCCGAAAGTTTTGAAGAGCAATTCGATGTATATCAAACCAATCAAATTTCCTACCATGGAGAAGATGACTTATATCGAGTGGATGAAAATGCAGATGGAGTATCTGATTATACCTTTAGTAATCCTGACTTTAATTTTTTCCAGTTCAGATCAAACTTGGTAGCTCGTTGGGAATATGTTCCTGGTTCAGAATTGTTCTTAGTTTGGTCCCAAGGGAAAACATCCTTTGGAGATGACATAAATAATCTAATTCCATCTTTGTTCGATAATTTATTTTCAGAAAAAGCGCAGAATATATTTTTGGTGAAATATACTTATCGATTTATTAGATAGTTATCAGCCATAAGGACATCCGTTACATTTCCTGGACTAACTTCTAAAGTATATAATTATGAATAAATACTTCTTACTAATTTTAATTCCCTTGGCTTACAGTTGCAATGATTCAGATGTGCCATCCAGTCATGACAGGTCTCAGAAAGCAATTACCACCAAAGCAGAAACCATTGACTCTACATATTTATCCTCTAAGACTTATCACTTCCATGTTGATAATGATTCAATTTATGGAGCAGGTAGCAAGGTTTTGGATAAAATAATTACAGAATCGCAATACATAGTATATGGGGAAAGACATAATTCTAAAGCCACCTCAAAACTGATATCAGCACTTATTCCAAAAATGTCTGCTCAAGGCTACTCGGCTTTGGGTCTAGAAGTAGGACCTAATGGCGTTGAAAAACTCAAAGAGCTTATGGTGCCTTACCAAAGCACTATTCAAAATTTGAAAGAATTCAATACAAAGTATTATAATAAACAAGTTGAGTCAACACCAATGGTTTTCTTTTCGGGAGTAGAAGATGCTGAGTTTCTGGCTACGGCTTCAAAGCATAATATTGACCTTATAGGATTAGATCAAGAACATTATTATTCTATTTTTTTCTTGACAGACGAAATACTTCTGAATGCAAAGAATTCAGCAAATTACTCTAAACTGGAATTATTAAAACAGAAGGCTGATCAGTTCATACTACAGAGTTTTATGAAAAATAAGAAGTCTGATGAAGGAGTAGATTTATTTAAAAACATTTTGGACAATCATGATGTCCAGAATTTCTTTAAAGAGGCAAGTTCTACAAGTACTAAGGCTGCTAAAATAATTAACGATCTTAAAATAAGCTGGGATATCTATTCTAGATGGCGAGATGATTCTCATGCAGACAGGATAAGCTACATAAGAAATAATTTTGAGGATTTTCTAAAAGATAATAATGCAAATGCAAAAGTGTTTATAAAGGTTGGGAATATCCACGCTATACAAATATTCAACAAAGGTGTATATGACATAGGACATTACGCAAATGAATTAGCTACAAAGCAAAATAGAAAATGTACCAATATTGACTCGTGGACGAGATACTATCTCGAAGATGGCAAAGAGGAGGATTATGAAGACTGGTATCTTAGGGAAAAGCTATTTATACAATTTGCTAGAAAGGATCAATGGACAATATTTGACTTGGAATCCATTAGGTCTGATATAGAAAATGGGAAAATAAAATTACCCACGAATGGTGATTTCCACAGTTTGAATTCGATGATTCAAGGCTATGATTATCAATTGATATTACCGCAGGATCAATTTATTACACCTAACATTGAGATAGATTAACTAACAATGAATTACGGATAGTAACAATATGTAAGAAGGAATACTCCCTTAGGTCTTACCACGCGTACAATTATCCGTCCTATAGTTTTAGAATTCGGTTTAATTCAAATGAGTATGCAATAAAAAATCACTTGGACTTCGAATACTATTCTGTTTTGTAAATCTGCGGACGAAAACTATGGTGTACCGATGGCGAGGCGGCGGATAGGGTTGACTGATGTATATTGAACTAGATCGGAATTCCCTATATTGCAGCACGACTATTCATCATGCGCAGAAACAAATTTTCATTTTTCATAGGACTAGTATTACTCCTTGTTAGCTGTAAGCACGAGCCTGTCTTGGTCGCCGAAGCACCCGATAAATTAGTGTTCAATTTTATCGGGCATACCAGAATGCAAAATGAAGCCCAAGTCAATCCACAATTACTTTTGAGGGATTGGCAGGCAGAAGGAGCATTGCTAATTGGCGGTGATATAGATCTAATAACTGGATACTTAGAATCAACTATTCAAGCATACGATGAAATATTTGCTTTCGATCGCCCTAATACTATGGTGGCCTTTGGGAATCATGATTATCAAA
>CALGJW010000040.1 GCA_937930025.1 uncultured Saprospiraceae bacterium
AACTCCTGTCGCTCGCCATGTCTTTTTTTTGAATCTTTCATAATATTGATTTTATTGTTAATTAATGCTGACAATGTATTAATTTTATGAAAGTTGCTCCGAAGGAGCTTTGTTCAACATCACCTAAGCGCACATGTTTCGCTATCCCTCACACGTCGCTTAGCCGAGGAACGTTGGGAGGCCATGAAGAAAAGAATGAAAAAGCATTTGAAAAACTACAAATACAAAATTCTTAAAACGAACAATTGTACTCCCAATTGGAACTTTTATAATTATCGGAATGGTGATTCTCCTCTAGTTTTTCCCTATATTAGCGTTAGCATATAACTACTAATTTCCTAAATTTACCATAGATGGATTTAAAGAAAACTACCAAAATTATTAGTAAGGCATTCTATCAAGAAAAAACGGTTCATGAACTAGCTTTTGAATTCAAGAATAAAGCATACCTAATTGTCATATATGACGATAGAAAAAACGATCAAGTTCTTTTGTGTACTTGTGGTTTAGGACAATTTGATGGATTTACTACTCAAAGAGGAGAAACCATAGAAATCTATTTAAAAATAAGTGGACAATTTAATCAAGAAAAGCATGCTGCAATTGCCAAAGAGTTAGATAATTTTATCACCACCAAAAGCAATGAATTAATTCCAACTATAAAAAAAGGTAGTAACCTCCTGAAAAACAATTCTTTCTCCCAATTTAAAAACAAAAAAAATCTTATTATTGAAAGTGGTGGAATTGCGGATTATAGTGGTGCTCTTAAACTTTTCTCCATATCTCCGATAACTGAAGCGGAAGCTTCTTATTTTGAAAGGGTCGGACTTTTTTCTGATGTTTCGTGGGATGTGCGAAATGAAATACTATTTTCCGACCCATTAAGAATGTGTTTTTTTGAAAAAGAATCAGAAAAAACAAGTGCAAGAAAAAGCGGTAATAAGGAAATTGATGATTTTTGGGAACAACTACTAGAACTTTCTCAGAAACACAACCCTGTGTTGTACAAGAGAATTTCGGAAAGTGGAAGCGCATCAATGGAAGATTTGCAAGCAGTTGAGAAAAATTTTGATGTCGAACTTCCAATAGAATTCAAAGAAAGTTGGATGTTATATACTACCCCGAACTATGATGAATATGAAGGGCTATCCCCTTCATCATCCATTAGAAGGGGAAATGAAATGATAGCATTGATGGAGGACAAAAGTTTTGCAAAGAAGATAAAAAATAACAAGTACAACCACGATATCGAAAGAATTCAACCCGTTCACTTTGATCCAAAATGGATTCCCTTTGCTCAGGATGGTGGTGGCAATATGTTATGTATTGACATGAATCCTGGCCCTAATGGCAATTCTGGTCAAGTAATCCAATGGGAATTAAGAGGTGGAGGTGCTGCTTTTAAAGTGTTTTCATTTCCAATATTGTTAGAATCTTCTGTTCGAAAACTATCCCTTTTGGATAGCTTTATGTCCAAAAGGAAAAATAAAGAGTCTTCTGATATTTAAATCGCGCCTGGTAATCATGACTAGATAAAGCACCTATGAAAGCGAACAAGATTTAGAAATGGCTGAAAAAGAATGAAAGGAAAAAAACTAATCCTAGCCATTGAAGAGTTTACAAAGTATTTGTTGAAACGTTATCAAATCTTCTACTTGATGAAGAAATTAGACTTGATAATGGCTCCCTTTTTGATTCCAGAGTGAATCTAATAGTAAAGAATCCATTAGAAGAGGGAAAATGAAGAAATAAACGCCATCCAACAAAAGCAACCAACGGCCAGCCTTCGGTCAGGCCGTCGTGGCTTGCGAAACGGTAGCCAATAAAAAAATCAAGTATGAATTATCAAGAGATGAATCTTAATATCAGATATGATTTACTCGGAGAAATTTGGAAAAAGGTAGTACCTGAAATATATAAAAAGGGAGATGGTTGGGTTGGTTTTGCAACTGAGGAGGCTGGATATAGAACTGGATTGCCTCACTGGTTTAGTTTAAATGAAAGTGAGAAACATATTTGTGCTTCAGTAGAACCTGGAGGATTACATTTCACTGGCTTAATGGAAGACGAGGAATGGGAAAATTGGAAAAAACAAATTAAGGCCATTGTGACTGAGAAGCTAGGATTTAAAATTGGCGAAATTGAATTAGGAGAAGTAGAAGAATAATTGGTATGGAAGAAAAAGGACGTATGAAGATTAAAACATTAAAGTAGTTTTGAAGGTTAATCAAATAACATTGAACGGGCAGGAACTCTTTTTACCATCAGATGATCAATGGAGAAAGCTTTTTGAGAAACCTAATTTGAGAGGATTAAAGATTGAATCTCTTGATTTTATGAAAAGTAAAATAACACAGAGTTTCAGTTACCCTGAAATCAATTATGCACTAGGAGAAATAATGGATTGGAATAAATTTTTTATTTTTTCTTTGCTTAAGATCGAAAAGGAATTAGTTAGGGTACATTTTGAAAGTGTTATCTGTGGAAATTGTAAAGGAAGAGCTTATATTTCGGCAACTCCAGATGTAATAGATTCGTATCTTGGTCTTCCAACTGAGGAAAAGAAACAAGCTAAAAAC
>CALGJW010000041.1 GCA_937930025.1 uncultured Saprospiraceae bacterium
GTAATTGTCTGATTTCTAGATCTTGCATTTCCACAAACATCCGTAACTGTAAAGGTTCGAGTTATGACCTTTTCATAAATACAAGTTCCCGCTTCCTCAGCATCACTTCTAGTTGGTGTTAATGGTCCAGAACAATTATCAGTAATATTTGAAATGTTTCCTGTTAGGTTTAAATCATTAGGATCTTGTTCGCAGGAGATTGTAATGTTGATGGGAACAGTGAAATCAGGATCCTCTGTATCCACTACTTCATAAGAAGCGGTAGAAGAATTAGTACATCCTGCTTTAACTACAGTAAGAGAAATTGTTTTAGTCCCACAAGTGGAATATTGAACAAAGCCTGGATTTAGTCCAGTTCCTGTAGCTGGTGTGGCATCTGCTCCAAAGTCCCATGTAAATGTAGCTGGACCGCCAGTGCCAGCTACAGGGTCTGCTGTAAACAAAATATTTTCAAAAACGCAATCGGCGGCTGGTAAGTTAATATTCGCCGGAGGAGTGGTTGGATCTGTTAAGTTTATTATGCCATAATTTACCTCACAAAAATCATTACTATTTCTTACATAAATATTATAAGGTCCAGCTGTAAGGCCAGTATAAATATTCCCGCTTTGCCATGCACCACTGTTTAATCTATATTCAAAACTTCCGGTTCCTCCAGAAACATTTATAGTAATCGTACCATCACTACTACCACATAACGTTGGATGGACAATAGGCACATCATCGATAACGGGAAGGGCATATACAGTAATCAAATCGGTCGCAACATCAGTACAACCATTTCCGTCTGTAAAAGAATAGGTAATAGTATGAGATCCAGCGCCTGCCACCGAGGCATCGAAATTAGTTCCGATCACTCCTGAGCCTGTATAAGTTCCTAGTGCTGGAGAGCCACCACTTAAGGTCAAAGAATTACTAGAAATACATTGCTCATCTGCAACTAATGTTAGGGATACAGTAGGTAAAGCAAATACTTCTAAGATATCTGTAGCTGCATTTTTACATCCATTTACATCTTCAAAGGTATAGGTAATGGTATGTGAACCTACCCCTGCAGATGAGGCGTCAAATATTCCGGAAATAGAATTCACGCCAGTTCCACTATAAGTTCCACCAACTGGAGTTCCACCTGCCAAGGCTAAACTATTATTGCTGATGCATTCTTCGTTATCACCCAAGGTTAGTGCTACTGTTGGTAGCGCATTCACAAGGAAATTTTCACTATCTCCTGCAACACAACCATTTCTCGTCACTGTTAATCCAATACTTTTTGTGCCGGACCCAGAATAAGTTACTGCATGTGGTCCGATTCCAGAAGCAGTAGATGGACTTGATCCACTGTCAAAAGTCCAATCATAAGTAGCACCGGCCCCTGCATTTGTTGCTCTAAAACTCGCCGTAGCACCATCACAAATAAAAGCAGGAACAATTATCTCTGCTAATGGAGGTGTGGGATCAGAAAGATTGACGGGATTATCGGCATTAGCTACTACACAAGATTCATTATCATTTCTTACTTCAACATTATAATTTCCAGCAGACAATCCATTAAATAAATTGCTAGTCTGCCAAGTTCCTGAATTTATTCTGTATTCAAATGATCCTGTTCCACCCGAAGCAGTTACTAATATTGAACCATTAGTACCACTACATAAAGTTGGACTAGTACCGTTAACAGCTGAAATTATTGGAAGCGCAAATACCCTTATATTATCTGTAGCAGTATTGATACAATCATTTCCATCGGTAAAGGTATAGGTGATTAAATGGGTTCCAACACCCGCTGAACTCGCATCGAAATTTGTTCCAGTTACTCCTGGTCCGGAATAAGTTCCTCCAGAAGGCAAACCTCCTGCTAACGCTAATATTGAGTTGGACACACAATCTTCATCATTTGTTAATGTCAAAGAAACCGTCGGCAAGGCATGTACTTCTATATTATCCGTTGCTGTATTTACACAATTATTTCCATCGGTAAAACTGTAGGTAATTGTATGTGTTCCGACTCCAGCCGAAGCTGCATCAAAGTTTGTTCCTGATACACCAGGTCCGGAGTAGCTTCCTAAAGCAGGTAAACCACCAGCTAGCGCCAAAGTTGAATTGGACACACAATCCTCATCATTTGTTAATGTTAAAGAAACAGTCGGTAACGCATGTACCGTAAAATTCTCACGACCACTAGCAGTACAACCAGCTAATGTAACAGTCAAACCAATGGATTTTGAACCACTACCAGTATAGGATACGGAATGCGGTCCGATTCCAGTAGCAGTTGCGGGGCTTGAACCAGCACCGAAAGTCCAGGCATAAGTTGCTCCTGAACCTGCATTCAAAGCAGAGAAATCAGCTGAGCTGCCATCACAGATTGCACTGGGAACATTAATCGTCGCCGTAGGTGCTGATGGGTCAGAAATCACTACAGGGTTGGAAGTATAAGCTACTATACAAAGTCCATTATCAATACTAACTTCTACATTATAATTACCTGCATTCAATCCATTAAATGTATTACTACTTTGCCAGGTTCCTCCATTTATTCTATACTGCAATCCTCCAATAACTGCAGATGCCGAAATTGATAATGATCCATTTGTCCCACTACAGGTAGTAGGATTTGTGCTATTCACACTAGTGATTGCTGGCTCATCAAAAACAGTAATGTCATCAGTCGCGGTATTAACACAGCCATTGCCATCTGTATAAGAATAGGTAATGGTATGAAGACCTCCACCAGCAGCGCCGGCATCAAAAATTCCAGTTACACTGTTTACAGCTGTCCCAGAATAGACTCCACCTGATGGACTTCCACCAGTTAATGTTAAGGAATTATTGGTTTCACAAACTTCGACTGTTCCCAAGGTTAGGGTAACTGCTGGCAATGTTACTACTTCCAAATTAGCAGTAGCTGTATTTGTACAAGTATTACCATCGGTAAAAGTGTATGTTATTACATGGGTTCCAACTCCGGCACTGTTGGCGTCAAAAATTCCAGTAGTACTATTTACTGCAGTACCAGAATAAGTTCCTCCAGCTGGACTTCCTCCGCTTAACGCCAAAGAAGTATTAACGGAACATTCTTGGTCATCACCCAAGGTCAAAGTTACATTTGGCAATGCAAAAACTTCAATACTATCAATAGCTGTTCTTGTACATGCATTTGTGTTAGTAAAAGAATAAGTAATTTGATGTTTTCCAACTCCGACCGAACTTGGATCAAATACTCCAGTCACCGAATTTACTCCAGTTCCTGAATAAGTTCCGCCTGAAGGCAAACCACCAGCTAATGTTAGTGAATTGTTTGATACACATTCTTCCTTATCTACTAGAGTCAAATTAACAGCCGTAAAACAATCGCTATCATCACAATCTGTAAGACTGTCGGCGTCATTATCAATCCCGTCATTACAAATTTCTACTAGACAAGGACCGATTGCCGGATTTTGCCAATTATCATTAGGTGGTGTGATGTACGAATTACTAGTTACTAAACCGTTAGTTGGATTAACAGCAGGAACTCCCGAACCTGCAATACCATTTTCATCACCATCTGTTACATTCTCTTCTTGAGTATCAAAACAACCATCTCCATCTGCATCTAATTCATAAGCATCATAAAGACTGTCAGGCGTTACTTCACTATTAGCAACATTATAATTTAAAGTATCAGAATCCGCATAAGTTTCCAAGGCATCGAAAACACCATTGTTTCCAAACAAGGAGTTAGCACCATCAATAATTCCATCATTATTTGAATCAGGAGCCGTATGACCTGATTCATTTAAATCTGTGATCCCATCATTGTCAGAATCTAAATCCAAATGATTAGGGACGCCATCACCATCGGAATCTAAGCCATTTTCAATAAATAATTGAATATTTGCAAAGTCAAGGATATCACATTCATTAAATCTTAAAGCATACTGTCTTTGGCCATTTCCAATGTCTCTTTTCAGTTGCATGATAACCGTAAATTCATTGGTATTCAAATAAGAAAAATAAACACGTAGTTCTGGGTTGACACTAATTCCAGTTCCTTCTAATGATCCATTAGCAGTAAACTCCATTCCACTAGGAACATCAGCTATTTCAATTCTTGAAGGATCATCTATCCCTGTTATTGCCGGATCATTAAATATATAAGACTCAACATGACTTGAATTGCCATCGATATCAAATACAGTACCTCCTATTCTATCAATAGCAGTTGCTGGATTTGAAGTTCCTTGATCTACTATGGTAAATTTGAACTCCACTGAACCAGTTCCAATATAGTCTGTCCAAATAATAGGTTGAAAACCATCATCGTAACCAATCCCTCCTTCTACATCAATATCTATTAATGTTGCATTTGATATATTTACAATTTCTACTAAAGCGTCTAATCCGGGTTGAACTTGAGTATATCTATAAACCGCTCCTTGAGTTAATGCGGTTCCTGAATCTAATGCGCCACCGGTAAAATCATAAATATCAATATCACAAATTCCTGGCAATTCGTAAGTATTAATTCCCAGTCCTTCAATATCATCAAGGATACCATCATTATCATCATCTAAATCACAAAAGTCTCCCACTCCATCATTGTCATTATCATCACAAGAACCACTTCCGAAACACTCGTCACAATCAAAACAATCTATGAGTCCATCTCCATCGTCATCTATTCCGTTATTACAAATTTCTAATGGAAGTGGTTGATTTCCAAGTAGCATTCCTTGATCCCAATTGTAATCAAATTCTGTATCTGAAATAATGGTAATCTCAGTTACTGCAAGCGTATCACCTTGGTAAATAATTGGAATTCCATCTGAATCTACAGTATCATCTGCACCCGAATTTGAAGTACTAAATCTTAGACTATCTGGCTTATGAAATACTAAGTAATAATTTTCTGTGGCTAAGTTTGGAAATAAAAATAATCCGCCATCAGTAGTAATAGTATAGCTCATTAGACTATCACTGCCTATATTAGTTATACCATCCCCATTATCCCTATACAATTCAACGCTAATCCCATCAATTCCATTTTCACCTATATCTTGAATACCATCGTTATCTAAATCTTCCCAAACCATATCTCCGATGATTCCTGGGACCAATTGATTCATAGTCATACCTACTTTGACCGGTTCTGAAGGTAAAATAGTAGTTCCATTATCTACCCGATCGGCTATAAACCCAAATGAACTCCATGCAATAGTATCAGGTAAAACACCCAAGCTATTAATTGCGTTTATAGGAGCTCTCATTGGCCATTCCAATATTAATGAGTCCCCTGGTAACAGCTGATTGGAACCGAATTCAAACTTCAAAGATTGAACAGTAGTTAAATCCGAAGGAGGTTCAGTATCCCACCCTGGTGTAGTACATCCAACTGGTCCTGAGGGATTTATTCCTTCAACGCTGGTACAAGGATTTCCAACTGTACTATAATATATTGTAAAACCAGCAGGCGCATCAACAGCGCCAATCAAATTTGGCCTCCATCTAGAATTTCTAGGATCAGTATCAATTAATCCATTATCACCAACGAAAGGAAGTATATCGACAATAGTTATATTGTCCATAGCGACATTACCTTGATTCCTCACAATCAAACGATAATCAGAAAGACCACCAGGAAGTGTTGTACCAATATTCGGATATTTGGTCCAATCGGCATCTAATGCACCTTTGACTAATTTCTCAGAGCTGATGGCCGCATAGGAGTTAACATTAACATCTAATTCATCGGAACAAAAAAGTTCAGCAACATTAAGATCATTATCAAAGTCAAATTGATCAGCATGTGAAGTGCCCATACAAGTGGCATTATTCTCAGCAGTAACATACGTCATGGCTGTAAATGAAGGAGAACCTGCCAGTGCCAAGTTATTCACCTGCACCTCAAAATCAATTACGACCCTTTCTCCGCCAATAACTGATGCAGGATTTGAAGCATCCCAATACCATTTAAGGAAGGTGCGCCCTGTACCCTTATAGTCATTTATTGTTTCAAAGGTTGGATCGCTTAAACCTAGACTATTACCCCATGCAGGAATAGACCAAGATGCTGCTTGATAATCCAAGCCTTCAGGAAGTAATATATAAGCAGTTGGGTTGACGAGATCAAGTCCTGCCCCTATTTCATTTCGGATTGCAATTTGTAAATGGAAAAGATCTCCAACACTCACATCACCCCCTGGAGCTTTAGACAATATTGGATTTAACGAGGCGGTTCCAGTTAGACCTAATATATTATAACTCGCGCAACCATCATTTAATGTAAAAGCAACATCAGATGTACTCATATTAGTACAATTCTGGTAAGCTCCAGCAACAGCTGAAGGTTGAACATTAAATTCAATATTTATGGGATTCCATGAACCGAATCCAGTAGGCACATCCCCGAAACAATAAGACAATTGGGTTATATACTCTGGTCCACCGATAGTCAATCCTAAATCCGCTGCAACATCAATTAAAAATCCGGTTGGTGCGCCATAAGTAAATGGCGATCCCGAAACTAATTGCGGCCCATTTAAATTGGTTGTATAAGTAACATTAATAATAAAATCTGTCCCTGTTAAGCCACCTGAATGAAACCAACTTCCCACACCAAATTTTGTAACTTCAAGACCTGCAGGAATGTTATCTACAATACAAAAATCTGTGGCTGTTTCTGTACCATTAATAGTAGCATCAATTTCAAATTTACCAGTACCATTAGGATAAAAAGAGCCTTGAGAAACTGTTTTATAAGTAGCTGCCTGATGCACCGGATTTACAATCCAATCAGTGGTCTCAATTGGTAGACTTTGAGTCGCTTCACCAACAGGTGTAAACGTTACCCAAGCCCTATTAAAAATTGTATTGCCTGCAGTATAAGTAGGCCCTAATTGAAGCATGAGTTTTGGCCAGCGATTATGTCCTGACGGGTAATCCTCATTAAATGTATAGGTAATGATGTGGTTAATATTGTCATAGGTATAAGTGGAACCAGCATTAATCACATCCACCAAAGTAGTACCCGGAGGTAATGTATCTACAAGTGTTAAATTTTGTAGTTCAAGTGTTCCATCAACATCTATATCGTCGTGATTTTCATTAGCAATTTGATAAGTATAAGAGATCAAACCTCCCTCTGCTCCACCTGCTCCACTATATTTTTCTAAATCCGGCTTTGCTGTTGCAGATGCCGTTACTGCTGAAGCTGTGGAAGTTACTGTTGTTGCGTTACTAGCGTTAAAGGAAGCTGTATTGGATACAGAAAAGCCATTAGGTGTTGTTCCATTTTCAAATTCGGCAAAAATCAATACTTCACCGGAGGTACCCGATGGAAGAGGGTTGATAAAAGTAAAGGTTACTGTTCTAGTTCCAGAATCATAATTCGATGAAGCAATATGCGGAGAGTTGACATGATTAACATACGTAAGACCCAAAGGAAGTGGGTCGGAGATATAAGCCCCTAAACAATTCTCTGTAAGACTAGCACAGCGATATTGAAGTGTGTAAATAAAACTCTGTCCTGTCAGCACAGTTGTCACATCGGCCGTTTTCGTTAATTCGAGACTTGCAGCAAAATTGTTTTTGGACAAAGAGTTTTTCCAAAAAATATAATTTGAACTGGAAACAGAATTGTAGGAAAACAATCCCAATGAGAAAAATAAAATCATTGGCATAGCATAGCCAAAGAAATTTACCTTTCCTTTCTTTTTAAAATGAGCATTCTCAAAGAATGAGAATTTCTTGAACCTTCTGGCCATAATCCTTCCGTTAGTTTGAGCGCGTAAGCACTCGTTAGTGTTTGGATTTATTAGTGTTTGCGAAAAGGATAAATGCACCGAAGGGCTTAAATTTCGGTGGTCTGGCTGAAGGGCTTAAATTTCAGCACTAGACATAGCTACCCCAATCAGGGTAGAAAAGGCAATTATTGTACCATGCTATGACCTATATAGTATAACTAGCCAAATAAGTATATCTAATAAATTATAAAATGCTGTTAATCTGACTGTTGCGCATAATTCCCGTTTTTATTATTTAGTGACGACGGAAAAAGCAATGGATTTGAAGCGAATTCAATAACTATGGGAAAAGTTTTGAAATTAATATGACAAAAAGATATAGGGGAATAGATGGCTCAGAATTGAGCGAAAAATGAACAGAAAAAAAGACTTGCTAACGGAAAAGTGTCACATCCCCACTGAAGTTTCGACGCTTTCCATTAATTAGAATTACGTCGATAGAATAGACAAAAACATCAGATGAAAGTTTTTTCCCTTTGAAGGTTCCGTCCCATCCAACGAACTGATTTGGTTGTACATCAATTTCCTGCCAAAGTACTGCACCCCATCTATTTACGACCGTAAAGCTTTGAATTTCTTGTATATATTTATCAGAAAAGAATGGGTAAAATCTATCGTTAGTGCCATCATTATTGGGACTAAAAGCATTAGGAATATAGGGGGTAACTTCATCTTTGACATGAACCAAAACTCTCGCTTCTGCTTCGCATCCATCTTCATTTGTAACTACAATCAAATATTGAGTTCTTTCTATTGGTGTAACCGATTGTTCGGGACAGCTGGGACAGTTTTCAGTTCCATACCCATCCCAATCTACAGATACTACTGTATTGGACAAGATAGGATCCAACTGAATCGAATCACCCAGTTCAATAAAAATTTCCTCAGGCAATGTCACAGAAACGGGAATAGCAGTAGGAATATTGAAATCCTGCTCAAGCTTACAGCCAAGTGAGTCCACCACCACCAATGTATAGTTGCCTGGAGTTAAATCTTCAAATTCGTTTGACTCTTGATAGGTCACCCCATTTAATGAAAATTCGTACGGGTAGGTCCCCCCAACTATTTCATCAATATTTAAGAACCCATGGAGATCCCAAACACATGGCGGGCCATCCGGACTCAACATCGCCATTTCTGGCATATTTGTGTTCTCCAATACTTCAACAGAATCCATTTCAACACAGCCGTTTAGATTATTCATTGCAGAAAAATAATAGATTCCTAAACCATCAACATTGACTAATTCTGAATTATTTCCGGAAAGAATAGTTCCTTCGTTGGTCTCCCAACTTACTTGGCAATTATCGCATTGAGCAACAATAGAGGCTTCCAAAGTGGCTTCTTCTGAAATACAGGAAGTAGTAGCATTTGATCCTGCATCGATTAAAGGTGGTATAGTATTTTCGATAACATCAAATGTCATTTCATTATCGCAACCAGTAACTGTATTTTCAATATTTAAGCTATAAGAACCAGGTTCAGTAATGATCACCTGTTCTCCGGTTTGAGTATTAATCCCATTTCCATTCCAAGCCCATTCAAATTCAACTCCAACCGAAGACCCAATTGCTGAAACAACCACCATGGAATCCTGGCAAGTCAACAAACCAGGCTCAGTCAAATCTATAAAAGGTAATCCTTCTTCCGCGTCGATAAAAACACTATCCTGACTAGCACAACCATTATTGTCTAGCAGATTTAAGAAATACCAACCCTCCAAATTCACCTCAACCTCAGTCAAGTTTGGATTAGTTACAATGTTTCCAGTTAGAGTGGTCCAGATAAATTCCAAAGTTCCATTTCCAAAAGAACTAGTTCCATTAAGGCTCAATGATTGTACATTGCAATCCAAAGATTGTGCGCCAAGCATATTAATAACCGAAGTAGGAGCGTCATAAAATGTAATTGGGATACCTGGAGATAAATCTAGACAAGCATCATTTTCGTCTACAGAGATTCCGTTGGCATTGCCAACTCGGATTGTTAGAAACAACGTGGAGCCATTTATTATAAAACCGGGGTTAAAAATTTCATTCGTCGGATAAGTGTAAAGAATAGTTCCCAAATTATTCACATCCCCATCATGCAGAAGATATTCAATGTTATCATTGACGTCTAACACTACGTTGGAAGTTGTAAATGTGGCTGTATCGTTATGACAAATATCTAAGGAGGTTTGATCAAAGCTTCCTGCTTCAGAAAGACATACACAGGGACCAGTTCCATCAAAATTTCCAGAGTCACAATTATTCAAACTTAGTACTGAAAAATCATAAGGATCTGAAATATTTAAATCTTCAGAAGTAAAAATATTTCCATTCCAAGTTCCTAAAAGACCATCGATAATTAAGTCCGTACTAGAAAAGTTATCAACTTCGAAAGAGACGATATACGAATTATTATCTCCGCTGCAAGTAGTTATTAGATTTGTTACATTAGGTATATCATAAACTTCGGTTACTTGTAACTGATCTGTGGCGGTGCAATTAAAGTTATTTGCGACTGTAACATCAACAACTACTGGGACACTTGGGCTAAAGGTTACAGATTGGTTAGACGTATTATTACTCCATTCAATCTGGCTATGACCAGCACCAACATCCAAGGTAATTGATTGTCCATTGCAAATAGTTGTGTCAGGACCTAGATTAACTATAGGGTTAGGATTAACCGTTAGCTGCATGCTATCCGTTTGAATACAATTATTCAGATCTTCTCGAGACAAAAGATATGTTCCTGTACTGTCTACATATAAAAACGAGGAAGCTTTCCCTGATTGCCACTGATATATGCTTCCTGCTTCAGGAGCGATACCAATTTGTAGAGAATCTCCTTCGCAAATTTCTTGATCTGGTCCAATATCAATTGGAGATACTGCATGGACATCTACGATAACGTCATCTGACCATCTGCATCCTACTCCATCAGTTAATGTTACTGAGAAGGATTGTCCAACTAATAGATTTAAATTTCGGATAGAATCTTTTGTATTATTTTCCCATTGCCAATCACAAAGCACACAATTGGGATCAGTTGCATCTAGGACAAAATCAGTATTTGGACATACAATTGTGTCGTTAAATTCTACTTGAACATCACAAAGTGTTTTTACTATCCAAAAATCATTTAAACCATTTGTACCGTCCGTTTTATCTCCACCTATATCTGTTCTAGAATGACCTGCCAGAATATACCCTCCATCCGAAGTTTGAAATACATCTTCAAGTACATCAGACTCGGGTCCACCAAATGCTTGATCCCAAACTTGAATTCCAGTGGGACTCAGATAATTGACCCAATAGTCAGCCGTACCTATGGCACCTCTGTTAGCAGAAGTTTTGGTTGCAGAAAGGCCCGACCTTGAATAGCCCCCAAGGATAAAATTACCAACCGTATTTTCTTTAACACTATAACAATTATCAAAATCAATTCCACCCAGAGTTCTTTCCCATTCTATGCTATCTGCAACATCGTCATATTTTACCGCCCATATATCAATGCTTACAGAGTTCTCGGCTTTAATATTCGGTTCAGCAGGGGATCTTGAACCTCCGGTCATTAGGTACCCCCCGGTGCTTACAGGAATCATTGCTTGAATTTCATCTTCCTCAGACCCGCCCAATCTTTTTTCCCAATATTTAGTTCCATCTAATGAGTCTATTTTGATCACCCAATAGTCTTTTCCACCATATCCAGGTTCTAAAATGTCAAACATGTCTACCGGCGACTCGGTGGCTCCTCCAATGACATAATTTCCATCTGCCTCTTCAAAAACAACATTGACCCTTTCTTCTTCTAGACCTCCAATGGTTTTTTCCCACTTCAAGTCACCTATACTATCCATCTTAACAACCCAGAGATCAAAATCTCCCCGGTGAACCTCTGACTTGGAACCACTGATTCCAGATTCGCTTGTACCAACCGCAAGGTAACCGCCGTCAGAAGTTTGGATTAATTCGAAAAGAAAATCTCGTTGATCTCCACCATATGTTTTATCCCATTCGTAATCTAAGTTTTGATCGACTTTAAGAATCCAGTAATCCAATTCCCCAAAACAGGGTTGAGATTTATCGTTTCCAACATTTGATCGAGACCAACCGCCCATGATAAAGCCACCATCATCGGTTTCTTCAATGGACCAAAGTCGATCTAGTCGATCTCCTCCATATCGCCGGTTATCCAATTGAATTCCATCGGCATCAGTCATACATACCCAAAAGTCTCCTTTGTCAGGTGAGGGAAATTGATCGTAGGTGACACTGGTAATGTCAGCACTCATACTGGAAGCCGTATATCCGGCCATGATATAATTGCCGGTTGAAGTTTCGATG
>CALGJW010000042.1 GCA_937930025.1 uncultured Saprospiraceae bacterium
GGATTATCTAGCCGATGTCCGAGTTCTCAGCTTTCTAAGAATTAGGTAGAGCCCTATATTATGATCCTCATGCCCTACTTGTTCTTCAAGTGGGGCTTTTTATAGGCGGTGCTCTACAAAACAAAAAAAGGGATTGCTTTCTAAAAGCAATCCCTTTTTTGAAGAAATTTAGCGAAGTCTATTCTTCTGGAAGACAAGCCACATTTTCCATATCCATGGTTACTTGACTTATTTCTAAATTTCTATCACCATACCATCCACCACCTTTACAGGATCGACAGCTGCTAAATAATAATGGTATACTTAAAACCATTCCTGCGATAAGATATTTAATCTTCATTTTACTATTGTTTTTTTAGTAACGTAAAAAGGTAGCTTTTCTTACAGCTTACTTTGCAAAATATATTCCAAACAGGGATAAATCCGTCCATATTTTCCCTAAACAATATAAATATAAGTAAAAAAGCTATTCTAAGCTAAAATTGCCTAATACTTAACAGTTCTACTTTCATATGCTTATTTATTCTCAACTGTCGAAAAACAACTACTTTTGCCGGTAACAAACAATAACGAACGTGGGATTATTAGACAGAAAAACAGCATTAATAACAGGTGGCTCTAGAGGAATCGGAGCAGCCATCGTAAAGAGATATATCGCAGAAGGTGCTAAGGTGGCATTTACCTACCATTCTTCCTCGGCCAAATCAGATGCGCTAGTGGCAGAATTATCCAATGGGGACAATAATATCAAAGCCTATCAATCTGATGCCTCCTCCTATGAGCAAGCAGAAGCGCTTGTCAAAAATGTGATCGCCGACTTCGGGCAAATTGATATCGTTATCAATAATGCAGGAATCACTAGAGACAATCTGATGTTACGAATGTCAGAACAACATTGGGATGAGGTGATGACTACTAATCTTAAATCCGTTTTTAATTTGACCAAGCATATCATGCGACCTATGCTTAAAGCTCGTTCAGGTTCGATCATCAACATGAGTTCCGTAGTAGGTGCTTTTGGAAATGCTGGTCAAGCGAATTACGCAGCCTCCAAAGCCGGAATATTTGGCTTCACTAAAAGTATTGCCAAGGAAGTGGGTTCAAGAGGTATCCGCTGTAATGCCATTGCCCCAGGATTTATCGCAACTGAAATGACGGAGGAATTGGACGAACAAACCAAAGAAGCCTTCCTAAATGGAATTCCACTGAAGCGTTGGGGAGAAGCTACTGAAGTAGCGGATGCTTGCGTCTTCTTGGGCTCCGATCTCTCAAAGTATATTTCTGGTCAAACGCTTTCCGTTTGTGGCGGATTAAATTGCTAGCATGAGCATTCAACTTGCTGTTGATATCCTAGGATGGATCGGCACCTTCGTGTTGATCTTTGCTTTTGGAATGAACAGCTTTGGAAAGATAAATGCGCAATCTTTTAAGTATCAAGGCTTGAATCTTTTTGCTGCAATTGCTTTGATAGTGAATACCGGATTTTACAAAGCTTGGCCCGCAACTTTCTTAAATGTAGTTTGGGTGTTTATTGCTTTGTTTGCGATGTGGAAAATGTTTAGTAAAAAATAGGTACTAGTTCATTTATGATTTTCGAAGTACGATTTCCGATTTGGAAAATTCGGTGATCATTTAAAGTGAAAAGTTTTGGGCAGTCCCTTCGGGCCAGGCTATCCACTCCATCCGATAAAGATCGGATCCGCTACTATCCCTACTGCGCTCCGCAGGATATTTGCCAATTGATAAGTATTGAAAATACGTTGATCATTTAGCTTAAATTTAATTTGTTCAACATAGGCTGAAGGCCTAAAATTCTTTAGCTAGGGGCATCGCCCCTAGTATTCAAAGTATCAAACAAGGCAGGCTGTAAGTCTGCGATTCCACTCAAAATATTTCGAAATTGCGTCGTATACAATTACGGCATGGCCAGTCTTATTGAAAGCCTGTCTGGCCGCCAGGCGAGATCAAAAGTCAAATTTAAAAACACTGTCTGGCGCTAGGCGAGATCAAAAGTGGTCGAAAATATTGCGATCGAATAAACAGCGAAAGGAATCGCAGACCTACAGCCTGCATATTGTTGTTGTTTCTTGTCTTGGGGCGTTGCCCCAAGTTGTAGAATCTTAGGCCTTCAGCCTATTAATTTCATGATTTAAATATGTGATAATTTGAAATTGTGTGGTAAATTTTCGTGGAAATAATTACCTTCTATATACACTTATGATTTGTGAAAATTCGAGTAACCTACTTTCCTGACGGTAAAGTCAGGAAGGCAGGTTCGTGGCTTCTTATACCTGTTCATTCGACATTGACCGCAGGCATTGCGTCGTTAGACAATTGCTGTAAAGTCAATTGCGTCCGAGTTAATTGCCTTAGAACCATACACTCATACCCCTGCGCTCCGCGGGATATTTGCCAATTGATAAGTATTGAAAATACGTTGATCATTTAGCTTAAGTTTAATTCGTTCAACATAGGCTGAAGGCCTAAAATTCTTTAGCTAGGGGCATCGCCCCTAGTATTCTAAGTGTCATACCAGGCAGGCTGTAAGTCTGCGATTCCACTCAAAATATTTCGAAATTGCGTCGTATACAATTACGGCATGGCCAGTCTTATTGAAAGCCTGTCTGGCTGCCAGGCGAGATCAAAAGTCCAATTTGAAAAGTTAAAAGCCAAAAGTGGTCGAAAATATTGCGATCGAATAAACGGCGAAAGGAATCGCAGACCTACAGCCTGCATATTGTTGTTGTTTCTTGTCTTGGGGCGTTGCCCCAAGTTGTAGAATCATAGGCCTTCAGCCTATTAATTTCATGATCTATATATGTGATAATTTGAAATTGCGAAGCAATTTTTCGTGGAAATAATTACTTTCTATATACACTTAAGATTTGTGAAAATTCGAGTGACCTGCCTTCTTATACGTGTTCATTCGACATTGACCGCAGGTATTGCGTCGTTAGACAATTGCTGCAAAGTCAATTGCGTACGAGATATTAGCCTTAAAATCATACACTCATACCCCTGCGCTCCGCAGGATATTTGCCAATTGATAAGTATTGAAAATACGTTGATCATTTAGCTTAAATTTAATTCGTTCAACATGGGCTTAAGGCCTAAAATTCTTTAGCTAGGGGCATCGCCCCTAGTATTCAAAGTATCAAACAAGGCAGGTTGTAAGTCTGCGATTCTACTCAAAATATTTCGAAATTGCGTCGTATACAATTACGGCATGGCCAGTCTTATTGAAAGCCTGTCTGGCTGCCAGGCGAGATCAAAAGTGGTCGAAAATATTGGGATCGAATATGCGGTGAATCTGATTTGAATTTATTGAATTACACGTTATTCGACTCATCACATTTTCGACATTGCGCAGCAGGAAATGAAATACACATTTATCAACACGTTCTATCGTCATTGAACTTATTGCCGCAAAGCGAACTTGTCTGCCGATTTAGGCTGGTTGCGTAGCAGACAATTGTGGCGAAGCCAATTGACTTACATCCAAACACTCATATCCCCCAACCCCTTTCGCCCAATTTCCGGAACCTTTGCATCGGCTGCAGGGTAGCCCACAGGGATCAATAAAAAAGGCCGCTCATTTTCAGGCCGCTCTAAGATTTTTTGTAAAAAATTAAGTGGACTTGGTGTATGCGTCAACGAAGCAAGGCCAGCATTATGAATAGCTGCTAATAAAAATCCACATGCCAATCCAACGGATTCATTCACATAGTAATTTTTCTTTTTTACTCCATCCTCTAAGTCGTAAGCTTTTTTGAAAACCACAATTATCCAAGGAGCGATTTCTAAAAAAGGTTTGTGCTCATCCGTTCCAAAAATCTTTAAATCTTCTAGCCATTCTTCACTCATCCGACCATTGTAATTTTCGTGCTCCTCTTCTTCTGCAGCTGCTCTGATTTTAGATTTTATTTCCGGATTAGAAACTACTACAAAGGTCCAAGGTTGTTTGTGGGCACCAGAAGGAGCAGAACTTGCTGTCAGAATAATTTGCTCAATTACTTCTTTGGCAACTGGTCTATCTGAAAATTCTCGGACAGATCTTCGTTGATCAATTAATTGATAATAATCCTTTGCTCGTTGCAAGGACTCCTCGGCCGAATAGTTTTTTACTGAATAGTCAATCATTTTTTTCAAATTATAAATCTCCTAATTGAGGTCGTAAAATAATTTCTTCCACTACAGCTGATGGTCCTAAATTATAGGCTCCAACAATTGCATCGGCAATATCTTTAGCTGCCATTAAACGCTCTTTGGGTAGATCCACTCCTTCCCAACTTGCAGACCAGGTAGCTCCGGGCATAATCGCTGTAACTTTAATGCCAGATTCCATTAATTCTGCTCTAAGTACTTTTGTGAATCCAAGTAAGGCGAATTTGGAAATACTATAAGAACCACCATTAGGATATGCAATCAAACTAGCTACAGAACAAAGATTAAAAATATGTCCACTTTTTTTTGGTTTCATCAGTGGTAAAATGGCTCTAGTAAGATGATAAGCGCTATAAAGATTGGTCTCAATTTGAGATTCTAAGGTGCCATCTTCCTCTTTGGTAATCTCTCCTGGTAGAAATACGCCAGCATTATTAACCAGCACATCGACCTGTTTCCATGTTTTTTTAACAAATTCCGCAAATTCAAGTACCGCTTCCTTCTTAGACATATCAGTCACCTTGATCAACACTTCTTGATTCGGAAATTCCTTTTTGCATGTGGTTTGTATTGCTTTCAGGTCGGCCTCATTCCTAGCATTTATGGCCACATCTGCCCCAATTGCCAAGAAGGCTTTTAAAGTTGCTGCTCCTATTCCCTTTGTCGCTCCGGTAATAATAACTTTCATTCCCTTTTAATTTTGGCGAAAATTAAGGTTTATTCTTTACAGACTAAATGTTAATTCGGTCTTATGTCATCGACTTGCGATTCATTTCTTTGAAATCTAAGCCGCTTAAATCATGTTTTGTTTGATATTACCTTATTTTTGCCATTTCAAACACACTCGCTGACACTAAACTTTTATGGGTTTTAACTTCTTCTATCACTTTGGTCGCTATATTCAGATGATGCAAAGCGCATTTTCCCGACCGGAGAAGTTTTCCATGTATTGGAAGGAGACTTTGCGGCAGATGAATGATATAGGAGTTGGCTCATTGATTATCGTAGGGCTGATTTCGGTTTTTATGGGTGCGGTGACGGCAGTTCAGTTTGCCTATCAGCTTCAAGATAGTTTTGTTCCAAGATATTATATAGGATATGTAACTCGTGATATTACTATTATCGAATTAGCTCCCACTATTACTTGTTTGGTTCTTGCTGGGAAAGTAGGATCTAATATTGCAGCGGAGATTGGAGGGATGCGGCAGAAAGAGCACATCGATGCAATGGAAATCATGGGAGTTAACACAGCAGCTTATCTCATCTTACCTAAATTAATAGCAGCTCTTTTTGTAGTGCCGTTATTAGTTTGTGTAGCAGCCATAGTAGGAATCGTTGGAGGGTATCTTTCGACTGTTCCTTCAGGTTGGATTACAGACATGGAATACATCCGCGGAGCAAGATCATTTTTCGAACCGTACTATGTTTTTATGATGTTCGTTAAGTCGGTGGTATTCGCTTTTATCCTGACTACTGTTCCAGCCTTCCAAGGATTTTATGTAAAAGGAGGAAGTATTGAATTGGGTCAAGCTAGCACACAAGCTGTAGTGTATTCGGATATTTTAATTTTGACTTCAGATTATCTAATAGCCGTTATTCTAGCGATATGATCAGAATTGAGGATGTAAAAAAGTCATTTGGTGAGGTTGAAGTACTAAAAGGTATTTCTACTACTTTTGAGCAGGGCAAAAACAATCTGATTATTGGAAAATC